>NZ_JBIWAP010000023.1:0-160217 GCF_044760075.1 Kitasatospora sp. NPDC098663
GTCCCCCTACATTTCGCGGGGGGTCGGGCGTCCCCCCCCCCCAGCTCCGCCACCCGGCGTTCGAACCCCCCCCCCCCCCCCCCCCCCCCCCCCCCGGGGCCCCCCCCCCCCCCCCGGGGGGGGGGGGGGGCCCCCCCCGCCGCTCGGTGCCTACTGCTTCTGGTTGAGCCGCTTCGCGATCTCGTCGTCGTACTTCTTCGCGGTGGCCGCGTAGTCGCCACCCTGGAGGGCGGCGGTCAGGAACTCCTTGATCGGGTTCGGCTTGTCCTCGACGCTCGCCCAGTTCGGGGTGATCGGGGTGACCGCGCCGACCGCCGAGGCGGACTGGGCGGCCTTCGCGAAGTCGCCGGTGAGCTGGCTGTTCAGCGCCGCCTTGTTCGGGATGTTGCCGGCGGCGGCGACCGCGCCCTCGTTCTTGTCGTTGAGGGCGATCTTCAGGAAGTCCTTGGCCATGTCGGTGTTCTTGCTCTGCGCACCGATCGCCAGGTTCGAGCCGCCGAGGAAGACGCCGGAGGGCTTGTCAGCGGTCTTGCCCGGGAGCGGGAAGAAGCCGATCTTGTCCTTCGCCATGTCCTTCTCCGCCGGGAGCTCCCAGCCGAGGGCGATCATGGTGCCGACGTTGCCCTTGCCGAAGACGTCCTTCTGCTGCGGGGTGGCCTCGTCCTTGTCCTTCGGACCGGTGGCCGAGTAGCCCTGCAGCTTCTTGTAGGTCTCGAAGGCCTTCTGCGCCTCGGGCGAGGACAGGCCACCGACCCACTTGTCGCCGTCCTTCTTGGCGATCTTGCCGCCCTCACCGGTGAGCAGGCCGAAGTAGGTGTACCACTCCTGACCCGGCAGGTAGATCGGGTCGACGACGCCCTCGGTGGCCTTCAGCTTGTCCAGGTCGGCGTAGAACTCGTCCAGGGTCTTCGGCGCGTCGGTCAGCTGGGCCTTGGCCCAGAGGTCCTTGTTGTAGGCGACGACGCGGTTGGAGACCCACCACGGGGCGGCGAACTGCTTGCCGTCCAGCTGGGCGGCCTCGTTCTGGTTGGCGTTCCAGCCGTCGCCGCCCAGGGCGGACTTGTCCTTGGTGATGTCGAGCAGGCCGCCCGAGGCGGCGTAGCCGGAGGTCTGGGTGTTGCCGAGCTCGACGACGTCGACCGAGCCCTCGGACAGCGCGGCGGTCACCTTCTGACCGATGCCGTCCCACTCCTGGATCTGGAAGTCGACCTTGGAGCCCGGGTAGGTGGTCTCGAACTCGCTCTTGACCGCGTCGGTCCAGCCCTTCGGGGCGGAGCCGGTCATCAGCCACACCTTCAGCGTCTTGCCGCTGTAGTTCTTGGCGCCCGCCGCGGACGACGAGTTCGAACCGGCGTTGTCCTTGCTCTTGCCGTCCGAGCCACAGGCCGCCAGGCCGACGACCATTGCTGCGACGCCGACCGCCGCGATGAGCTGACGCTTCACGCCATCCTCCTGAGGGATGCCTGGGTTACCCCCGTCGGGCGGCAGCGGCAGACCCACGTAAAGCGGGGGGAAAGGTGCCGCGGACCCCTTCGAGCGGGTGGGGGGATTCATAGTGTCCGGCCTAGTGGTGTAGACCAGATGCCTGGAGCTTGGCCTAGACCAATGGGCCTGTCAACGGCTGTTCGACCGATCCGGACCACCCGTTATCAAGCCGACACCGCACATCGTTCATCGCGTGATGAGGTATTCGTTCCGTAGCCATACATGCAACGATGTCACCCGTTAACTATGTGGCGGGGCCCGTAAAGGCGCCGCGAGAAGCGGGAGAACAGGTCCGATGAGCAGCGACGGGGGAACCACCGCCCAGGTCAACGACCCCGAGGTGAAAAACCTCCCGACGCAGGCCGGCGCCGACCCGACCGCACGCGTCCCCAAGTACTACGGTCTCAAGCGCCACCTGCTCCAGCTCACCGAGACCCAGCCCGCCGGCACCCCCGTCCCGCCCGAGCGCGCGCTGGCCGCCCAGTTCGACACCTCCCGCACCACCGTGCGCCAGGCGCTGCAGGAACTGGTCGTCGAGGGCCGGCTGGAGCGCATCCAGGGCAAGGGCACCTTCGTCGCCAAGCCCAAGGTCGCCCAGGCCCTCCAGCTCACCTCCTACACCGAGGACATGCGGGCCCAGGGCCTGGAGCCCGCCTCACGGCTGATCGAGATCGGCTACATCACCGCCGACGACCGGCTCGCCCCGCTGCTCGACATCAAGCCCGGCGGCCGGGTGCTGCGGATCGAGCGCCTGCGGCTGGCCAACGGCGACCCGATGGCCATCGAGGTCGCCCACCTGTCCGCCAAGCGCTTCCCCGCGCTGCGGCGCAACCTCGCCAAGCACAACTCGCTGTACGCGGCGCTGCGCGAGGTGTACGGGGTCACCGTGGCCGAGGCCGAGGAGACCATCGAGACCACCCTCGCCAACCCGCGCGAGGCCGGCCTGCTCGGCTCCGACCTCGGGCTGCCGATGCTCCAGCTCTCCCGGCACTCCTTCGACGCCGACGGCGACCCGGTGGAGTGGGTCCGCTCGATCTACCGCGGCGACCGCTACAAGTTCATCACCCGGCTCAAGCGCCCCGAGTAGTCCGGGCGGAGCAGGGCGGGGCGGAGCAGTCCGGGCGAGGCAGTCCGGGCGGGGCACTCCCCCCGCGCACCACGGGCACCGGCGCGCGCGACCCACGCGCGCCGGTGCCCGTTCGCGTCACGGGAGGGGCAGTACCGGTCGAATGCGACCGGATGCCGTCCGGATGGCGGGAAGTCGCCCCGACCCCGGTGACATGGATCACTCCATGCCCTAGATTGCGCAGCCGTACTGACTGTCGATCACCGATGGTGCTGCTCGGCGGGTTCGCGGGGGCGTGCGGTGCCCCGCGGGCTGCGGCGCCGACGGGGAGAACCCTCCGGAGCGGAGCCGAAGATGCCGTCTGATCCCGATACCGTCGAACCTGTCATGCCCGAGCCACCCGGGGACCGGGTGCCCGCCGTGACCCCCGAACGGGTGCTGGCCGGGCTCGCCCTGCTCGTGCCGATCGTCGCGATGCTGTGGGTGTCCTCGTACGACAAGACCGACCCCGGCGTCGGCGGGGTGCCGTTCTTCTACTGGTACCAGCTGCTCTGGGTGCCGGTGTCGGCGGTGTTCACCGTGGCCGCGTACCTGCTGATCAACCGGGACGAGAAGGCCCGCAAGGCGGCGCGGAAGGCGGGTGGCGCGCGATGAGCCACGTCAACGTGCCGGCCCTCACGGTCTTCGTGCTGTTCTTCGTCCTGGTCACCGTGATGGGCTTCCTCGCCGCCCGCTGGCGGCGCGCGGACGACGCGGCGCACCTGGACGAGTGGGGCCTGGGCGGCCGCAGCTTCGGGACCTGGGTCACCTGGTTCCTGCTCGGCGGCGACCTCTACACCGCGTACACCTTCGTCGCCGTCCCGGCCGCGGTCTACGCAACCGGTGCGGCGGGCTTCTTCGCGGTGCCGTACACGATCGTCGCCTACCCGCTGGTCTTCCTCTTCCTGCCCCGGCTGTGGTCGGTCTCCCGGGTGCACGGGTACGTCACCCCCGCCGACTTCGTCCGCGGCCGGTACGGCTCGCGGCCGCTCTCCCTGGTCGTCGCGCTGACCGGGATCCTGGCCACCATGCCGTACATCGCGCTCCAACTCGTCGGCATCCAGGCGGTGCTGGACGTGCTGGGCGTCGGCGGCGGCGAGAACGCCAACTGGTTCGTCAAGGACCTGCCGCTGTTCCTCGCCTTCGGCGTGCTGGCCGCGTACACCTACTCCTCCGGGCTGCGCGCCCCGGCGCTGATCGCCTTCGTCAAGGACGCCCTGATCTACATCGTGATCATCGTCGCGGTGATCTACATCCCGATCCGGCTCGGCGGCTACGGGCACATCTTCGACGCGGCCGCGCACAAGTTCAGCGCCCCCAAGTCCGCCGGCTCGCTGACCCTCCCGGGCGACAAGCAGTGGACGTACGCGACGCTGGCGCTGGGCTCGGCGATGGCGCTGTTCATGTACCCGCACTCGGTGACCGGCGTGCTGGCCTCCAAATCCCGCGGCACGGTGCGCCGCAACATGGCGATCATGCCCGCGTACTCGCTGATGCTGGGCCTGCTGGCGCTGCTCGGCTTCATGGCCATCGCGGCGGGCGTCGGCAAGGGCGACAAGAAGTTCAACGCCCAGCTGTCCGTGCCGCAGCTGTTCGCCGACATGTTCCCGGACTGGTTCACCGGCGTGGCCTTCGCGGCGATCGGGATCGGCGCGCTGGTGCCGGCCGCCATCATGTCGATCGCGGCGGCCAACCTGTTCACCCGCAACGTCTACAAGGAGTGGCTGAAGCCCGCCGCCACCCCGGCGGACGAGACCCGGATCGCCAAGCTGGTCTCGCTGCTGGTGAAGGTCGGCGCGCTGGTCTTCGTGCTCGGCATGGACAAGCAGGCCGCGATCAACCTCCAGCTGCTCGGCGGCCTGTGGATCCTGCAGACCTTCGTGGCGATCGTCGGCGGCCTGTTCACCCGCTGGTTCCACCACTGGGCGCTGTTCGCCGGCTGGGCGGCCGGCATGGCCTATGGCACCTGGAAGGCCTACGGCATCGCGAGCCCCGCCACCAAGCACTTCGGCGGCAACGCGGCCGCGATCCCCGGCATCGGCGAGATCGGCTACATCGGCCTGACCGCCTTCGCGCTCAACCTGATCGTCGCCGTGGCGCTCACCCTGGTGCTGCGCGCGGTCAAGGCGCCCGAGGGCCCGGACGAGACCAGGCCCGCCGACTACAGCGCCGAGGCCGGCGACGAGGAGCCGAAGAACGCGCCGGAGCCCGTAGCGGCGCACTGATTCGCGCCGCACGCGCCCTGTGATCGCGCCGCCCTCTCCGTGAACACTGGAGAAGGCGGCGCGATCATATGTATGAACAGCCGCCTTCGCAGGGCACCACCAGACCGGACCGGCGACCGGCCGGCAACTGATCGACCCACGGGGAGCACGCGGCCATGGCAGAACTCGGCACCACCCTCAACGGCCAGCACCAGTCCACCCAGAGCCCGCACCACCTCACCACCCACCGCCCGGCGTCGGCCACCCGGCTGCCGTCCGTGCTGATCGCCACCCGGCACGGCGAGTCCACCGCCAACGTCGAGTTCCAGCTGGCCGAGGCCGCCGGCGCGCTCAGCGTTCCGATCAGCTGCCGGGACGCCGACATCCCGCTGTCGCCGCACGGCCAGCAGCAGGCCCAGGCGCTCGGCCGCTGGTGGGCCGGCCTGCCCAGCGCCGACCGCCCGCGCAGCGTCTGGTGCTCGCCGTACGTGCGCACCACCGAGACCGCCCGGATCGCGCTCGCCCAGGCCGCCGGGCTCGGCGCCGTCCCGGTCACCCTCGCCGTGCGCCACGACGAACGGCTGCGCGACCGCGAACTGGGCGTCCTGGAGATGCTGACGCGGGCCGCGATCGAGGCCAAGCACCCGGAGGAGTCCGCCCGGCGGCGCAAGATGGGCGAGCTGTACTACCGGCCGCCCGGCGGCGAGTCCTGGGCCGACGTCGCGCTGCGGGTGCGCAGCCTGCTGCGGGACGTCTGCGAGGAGGAGGCCGGGCGGGCCGTCCTGCTGGTCGCGCACGACTGCACGGTGCTGATGCTGCGCTACGTGCTGGAGCGGCTCACCGAGGAACGGCTCACCGCGCTCGCGCCGGTGCGCAACTGTTCCACCAGCCTGTGGCGCGCCCAGGACGGGCGGCTGCACCCGGACCGCTGGAACAGCGTCGACCACCTCGCCCCGGGAAACTGACGAGCCGCCGCACCCCCGCGTCCGGCCCGCCTGCTCGTCCGGCCACGCCTGCTCGTCCGGCCACGCCGCCTCGTCCGGTCACGCCCCCTCGTCCGGGCCGGCGAAGCAGCGCCGGTAGGCCAGCGGCGTGGTCCCCAGCCGGCGCCCGAAGTGGTGCCGCAGCGCGGCCGCGTTGCCGAAGCCGCAGCGGGCGGCGATCGCGTCCACCGGCTCGGCGGTGGACTCCAGCAGCCGCTGGGCGAGCAGCACCCGCTGTCCGGTCAGCCAGCGGTGCGGCGTCGTACCGGTCTCCTGCTGGAAGCGGCGGGCGAAGGTGCGCGGGGACATGTGGACCCTGGCGGCCAACTGCTCGACGGTGCAGTCCCGGTCCAGGTGGTGGCGCATCCAGTCGAGAAGCGGCGCCAGCGAGTCGCCGTCGCCGCCGGGCAGCGGGCGGCTCACGAACTGGGCCTGCCCGCCCTCCCGGTGCGGCGCCACCACCATCCGGCGGGCGATCCCCCGGGCCACCTCGGCGCCCTGCGCCTTGCGCACCAGGTGCAGGCAGGCGTCGATGCCGGCGGCCGTCCCGGCCGAGGTGATCACCGGGTCGTCGTCCACGTACAGCACGTCCGGCTCGACGACGGTCCGCGGGAAGCGCCGGGCCAGGTCCTCGCTGTGCCGCCAGTGGGTGGTGGAACGGCGGTCGTCCAGCAGCCCGGCCGCGCCGAGCACGAAGGCGCCGCTGCAGATCGACAGCACCCTGCCGCCGTCCGCCACCACCGAGCGCAGCCCCGCCAGCAGCGGCTCCGGGTACTCCGGGCGGATCGTCGTCGCGGTGACCACCACCAGGTCGGCCCCGGCCAGCCGCTCGGGGCCGTGCGGGACGTCCACCGCGAACCCGGAGTGCGTCGTGTGCGGCCCGGGGCGGGCGCCGGCGATCGCGAAGTCGTACCCGGGCAGGCCGTCGGCCGTGCGGTCGAGGCCGAAGACCTCGCAGGCGACACCGAGCTCGAAGGGGTGGATCTCCTCCAGCACCACCGCGACCACGTTCTTCAGCATGCCGCCCAGGATGCCCCGGCGGGCCCCGGCGGTGGAAGGGCCGGGTGGCAGTTTTTCGAGGAGATCAGTCATTCCTGCCACTCGTGGCCGCCGCGCCGCCCGGCCAGAGTGGAGCCATGGACACCGGGACTCTCGCAAGCGCAATCGCCCTGGTCGGGGCCGTCGCAGGCTTCGGCCTGCTCGGCACCCTGATCGGCCGGGAGGTCGCCCGCGGCGCCGCCGCCGGCCGCGACAACTGGCACCGCCCGGGCGGCTACCCGGCCGGCCCGGAACGCCTGGACCGGCTGTACGGCACCATGCCCGCCGCCTCGCTGCGCCCCTCCGCCGACCCGGCCACCCTCCCGGTCCGGGCCACCCCGGAGATCATCACCCCGGACGGTTCCGGCACACTGACGGGATGGACATCCTCATCCGCCAGGCCCTTCCGGAGGACCTCGACGACGCCGGCCGCATCACCGTCGAGGCCTTCGTCGGCGACGGCCACACCTCGCCCGAGAGCAGCTACGTCGAGCTCCTGCGCGACGCCGCCCGCCGGGCCCGGGAGGCCGAGCTCCTGGTCGCGGTCGACCAGGCCGAAGGACGGGTCCTCGGCTGCGTGACCTACGCCGTCGGCGGCACCGAGTGGGCCGACATAGCCGGCCCGCGCGAGGGCGAGATCCGGATGCTCGCCACCGCCGCGGCCGCCCGCGGCCGCGGCGTCGGCGAGGCCCTGGTCCGCGCCACCATCGCCCGCAGCCGCGAACTCGGCCTGGACGGCATGGCCTTCTCCACCCGCCCGCAGATGACCGCCGCCCACCGCGTCTACGAGCGGACCGGCTTCCGCCGCACCCCCGAGCGCGACTGGTCCCCGTACCCGGGCATGGACCTGATGGTCTACAGCCTGGCGTTCTGAGCCCGGCCGGGGCGTCGTCGGCCCCGCTCCTCCCCGGTGATGACAGACGATCAACGGACGTCTTTTGATATAAACCACAGATCACGTCCGATGCCACGTCGCGGCGGCCGACCGATCCCGGGGGGACGCACCACATGGAGGACGGGCCCGGCCTCGGCACGCCCGCGAGCGGCCCCACGCTCCAGGACATGCGCACGTCCCGGGGCATCGAGCCGCCGGCCACCAGCCGCTACGCGATCCCCGCACCCGTGCCCCGGCCGCGCGGGCCGCTGCCGCCCTCCGTCCGCTTCCCGGCGGTCGACGGGCTGCGCGGCCTCGCCATCGCCTCCGTCCTGCTCTACCACACCAACTGGTTCCAGAACGGCCTGTTCGGCGTGGACGTCTTCTTCGTCCTCTCCGGCTTCCTGGTCACCCTGGTGCTGATCCGCGAACTGGACCGCACCGACGGCATCCGGCTCGGCGTCTTCTACCGCCGCCGGGCCAAGCGGCTGCTGCCCGGACTGCTCGCCACCGTCCTCCTCGTCGTCGCGCTGTCCGCACTGGTCAGCCCGCTACGGGACGTCAGGGACCTCCGCCCGCAGGCACTCGCCGCGCTCGGCCAGGTCGCCAACTGGGCCCAGCTGGCCCGCGGCGACGCCTACTGGCAGCACTTCGCCTCCATCGACCCGCTCGCGGCCATGTGGTCGCTCAGCATCACCGAGCAGTTCTACGCGCTCTGGCCGCTGCTGCTGCTCGCGGTCTTCGGCCTCTGCCGCCGCTCGCTGCGCGCGACCGGCGTCGTCACCGCCGGGCTGTTCGCCGTCGCCGCGCTCGCCGCCCCGCTGATGTGGAACGGCGACAACAGCGACCGCCTCTACCTCGGCACCGAGACCCGCGCGGTCGGCTTCGCGGCCGGCGCCACCGCCGCCTTCGCCGTCTACCTGCGGCTGCGCCGCCAGGTCCGCGCGGCGGCCCCCGACGGCGGCGCCACCCGCTCCCGGCGGCGCCTGCTCGACCGCTCCGCGGCGGCCGGCGGCCTGGCGCCCGCCCTGCTCGGGACGGCGGCCCTCGGCGGCCTGGTCTGGGCCAGCCTGTCCGTCAGCGGCTACCACGAGCCGCTGCTCTACCAGGGCGGGCTGGCCGTGGTCGCGGCGCTCGCCGCCGTCCTGGCCGCCTCGCTCTGCCACCACCGGGGCCCGCTGGTCCGGCTGCTGTCGCTGCCCCCGCTGCGGCTCACCGGCACCATCTCCTACAGCCTCTACCTGCTCCACCTGCCGGTGTACTGGCTGCTCCAGCACTACGTCGACGACATCTCGCCGCAACTGCTGCTCGCCGTCGGCGCACCGCTCTCCTGGGTGCTGGCCTGGCTGATGCACACCGGCACCGAGAAGCTGCGGGTGCTGCGCTGGCGGGCCTTCCCGGCCGTCCCGCTGCTGGCCGTCGCCACGGCGGTGGCCACCACCGGCGCCTGGTACCTGCCCGCCTGGGTCCAGTACGACATGCGGTCCGGGCCGAGCGGCAAGCCCGCGGTCCTCGTCCTCGGCGACTCCTTCGCCCAGGACCTCGCCACCGGCCTCTACCGGCACGGCGACCGCTACCGGGTGGTCGACGGCGGGATCAGCGGCTGCGGCGTGTTCGATCCGGACAAGGTGCGCACCACCTCCGGCGAGGAGTTCGACACCAGCCGGGAGTGCCGCGACCGGGCCGCCGCGTGGGACCGGCAGCTCACCGGCGCCGCCCCGCAGGCCGTCGTGATCCACCTCGGCTGGGACGCCGCCGAGCAGTACCTCGACGGCACCTGGCTCAGCCCCTGCGAGGAGGACTACCGGAGCCGCTACACCGCCCAGCTCACCCAGGCCGTGGACCAGGTCCGTCGCCGCGCGCCCGGCGCCCGGGTCCTGCTGATGAACGAACGGGTCGAGAACGGCGCCATCAACAAGGGCTGGGGCACCTGCTACGACCAGCAGGTCGCCGCCTACGTGAAGACCACCGCCGGCGCCGTCCGGCTGGTCGACCTCGACACCTTCTTCTGCCCGTACGAGACCTGCGCGTGGAAGGACCGCGACGGCCACTGGGTCACCCCCGCCAACGACGGGGTGCACCTCACTCCGGCCGGCATGCGGTTCGTGACGCCGTGGCTGGAGCAGCAGATCGCGGACGGACTGACCGGACCGCCGGCGGGGCCGCCCACGGCCGCCCCGACGCCGGCCTCGACACCGACGCCCACGCCCACGCCCACCCTCACGCCGACTCCGACGGCCACCAAGCCCACGGGCCAACCGAGTTCGACCAAGCCCGGCCGGCCCACTCCCTAGGGCCTAGCCCGGAGCCTGGGAGGGCGGCAGTTCGTAGGTCTGCGCGAAGCAGTCGCGGATCGCCCGCTCGGAGGCCGGGCGCCCGGCGTAGTCCATCCGCGGGGTGTCCTGGTTGGTCGGCAGGTTCGGGTCGATGCCGAAGTACAGCGACCAGAAGTACAGCCCGCGCAGCTTGCGCTCCTGCGCCACCTGGCAGACCGCGGTGAACCAGGTCGCCTGGACGACCTCGTTCAGCTCGGTCTTCTTGTAGTACTCGCCGGGCGTCTTGTAGGCGCCCTTCTGCGCCGGGATGCCCACCTCGGTGAGCTTGGTGGTCGGCTGCGGACCGCTGCCGCGCTTGTCGAGCCAGGCGTTCCAGCTGGCCTTCAGGTCGGCGACCGGGGCGTCGTCACCGGCCGACCTGGCCGGCGGGTAGGCGTCCACACCCGTGCCGTCCGCCGGGACCGCTATCGGGCCCTTGGACCAGTTGTCGAAGTTCGCGTCGTACACCAGCTCGCCGTGGAAGGCCTTCCGCGCCTGGTCGATGAGACCGGGCCACCGCGGGTCGCCCTCCAGCGAGTTGAACTCGGTGCCGATGGTGACCTCGGCCACCGAGTGCTCCTGGGCGGTCTTCAGGTAGGGCGCCAGGAAGGCGGCGTAGCTGGCGAACCAGGCGTCCCGGTCGGTCGGCGCGATGTTGCCGCGCCACTTGAGGGTGTTGAGGTAGTCGAAGACGTCCTCGTCCATGATCGGACGGATGGTGGTGCGCAGGCCCGCCCGGTGGGCGGCGTCCAGCAGCAGGGCCAGCCGCTCCGGGGTGGGGGTGGTCGGCCGGGCGGCCACGGCGTTCGACCTGGTGCCCGTCGTGTAGTACGGGAAGGTCACCGACAGGGAGTTGGCGTTCAGCCCGACCACGTACTTGACGATGCGGTCGACCTTGCCCTGGACGAAGTTGTCCGGGTCCGCCGGATCGTCCAGCCAGTACACCTGCACGCCCCACTCGGGGCTGCCCTCGGCCCACGGGCGGGCCACCTTGGGGCCGGTGTCCTCGGCCGGCGGCGCGTCCTTGCCGAAGCCCCAGACCCGGCCCTGCTCGGTCGCGGAGCCGGCCCAGTGCACGGCGGTCGGGCGCTGGTGGACGAACTTGAGCGGGTGGTCCCCCCAGACCACCGGGACGGCGACGGTGACGGCGACCACCACGGTCGGCAGGATGAAGATGGCGGGGCGCTTCACAGCGGTGACCTCCGATCAGGCCGGCTTGGCGATGACGACGAACTTGTTCTCCTCGCCCTTGAGGAACTTGATCAGCCCGCGCAGGCCGCCCCAGCCCTCCAGGAACGAGAACAGCGGGATGGCCGCCACCACGACGATCGGCTCCCACCACTTGCGCCGGTGGTTCGCCGAGGCGACCACGTTCAGGCGCAGGCCCTCCCAGTACGTCCAGATGACGTAGGCGAAGTTGATCGACCAGACCAGCACCACGGACTGGGTGACCGGGGAGGTGTTCCAGGTGCCGGTGAACCAGGCGACCAGCAGCACCAGGCCGACGTGCTGGAGCGGGCCGAGCACCCAGCTGACCATGCCCATCCCGATGAACAGCCGGTACCGCAGCGGGATCGTCCGGTTGAAGCAGAGCGCGACCAGGCCCCAGGCCCAGCGCTCGCGCTGCTTGAGGAAGTCCTTGATCCCGGCCGGCGAGGCGCCGTAGCAGCGCCCGTTGAACCAGTCGCTGCGGCCCGGGTAGCGCTGGCAGAAGTTCAGCGCCATCTGGGCGTCCTCGACGATGGTCTTGGGGCCGAAGTCCCAGCCGATGGTCGCCTCCACCGAGGAGCGCATCAGGAGCAGTTCGCCGTGCACGCCGGCGATCGGGGTGCCGGTGCCGGTCATCGCGCGGAAGCGGGCGATGTCGTCGGCCGGGCGGATCGCGTCGGCGAGCCACGTGAAGGTGGAGACGGCGTTCTCCCGCGGGTACGTCAGGATGCCCTGCGCCATGTGCTTGGCGTCGTCCCCGGCCCGGCGCTGCCGGTTGACGAACTGCGCGACGGCGGCGGCGGTGTCCGGGCCGACGCCGGTGTCGTCGTCCATGTGCAGCACCCAGACGTCGTCCTCGGCCTCGCCCTCCTCGATCCGCAGCTCGTGCGAGTAGTGGTTGGCGCGGGCCTTGAACTTGGTGCCGTTGGCCGTCTCGTAGGCCTTCGGCACGGTCACCACCCGGATCAGCGGGTTGCGGGCGGCCAGATCGTCGATCTTCTCGGCGGCCGCGCAGCCCTCCTCGGTGAGGACGTCCACCCGCATCCACGGGAAGTAGGCCGGCAGGTGCTCGACGTACGAGAGCACCGAACGCTCCAGCGCCGGATAGGTGTCGTGGCGGCCGATGGTCGGCACCAGCACGATCAGGAAGTCGTCCTCGACCGGCACGGCCGGCGTCATCCGGCTCACCTGGCGCAGCCGGCGGCGGACCATCAGCACGCCCTGGAAGCCGATCAGGACGCCGAACACCGGCATCCCCCACAGGATGGTGATCGTCCAACCGAGCGGGGTGGGGTTGGGCACGTAGGCCCAGACCGAGAAGGCGAAGATGACCGTGAAGGAGAAGTAGAACGGGAGGACCCGGGGCTTCCACGACATCTGTCGCTCGGCGAGCCGGGCGGCCTCGCGGGACGTGGTGAGCACCGTCCGTGCGGGGGCTGTCGATGGCATGGCGAAAGTCGCTCCTCGTCTGGTGTCGGGCCGATCCCGTGCGGGAGCCGGATCGTTCGTGGGCGGTCCAGGGCTTCGGAGGTTCAGGTCTGCGGCGGGCGGTCCACCGGCGGGTGGTCCGTCGGCGGGCGGTCGGCCGGGGACACGACCGGGCCGGGGGCGACCGGACCGGGCGTCACCGGCGGTGCGGCGGGCCACGGCTGCTGGGCGAGCGTCGACGGGTGCGGGGCCGGCTGGGCGGGCTGCTGCGCGTACGGCACCGGCTGCGACGGCTGGGCCGGCTGCGGCCAGGCAGCGGGCTGCGACTGCGGCTGCTGCGGGGCCGGGGGCTGCTGCGGCCACCCGGGCTGCGGCGGCTGCTGGAACGGCGGCTGCGCCGGCCAGGCGGCCTGCGGCTGCTGGGGCCAGGCGGGCTGGGGCTGGGGCTGGAACTGCTGCTGCTGGTACGGCTGCGGGCCCGGGGCCGGCTCGGCGGGGATCGTCTGCAGCAGCGACCAGTGCACCTGGCCGCCCGGCGCCGCGGCGGCTTCCGGCGCCCCCTGCTCCCGCCACTTCAGCCGGACCAGCAGCAGGATCAGCGCCGCGGTGACGACCACGCCGAGCGCGAAGGTCGCGAGCTTGAGCCCGCCCTCGGTGGTGCTGGTGAACCACTCCCGCTGCGGCTTGTCCAGGAGCGCGCCGGTCAGGCTGCGCACCCGGTTGTACCCCTCGACCAGTGCGACGCCGGCCGCCACCCCGAGCGCCCAGGTGCGCCCGCGCAGCAGCAGGATTCCCGAAAGCAGGTAGATCAGGCCGTAGTTGAGGCTGCCGGTCTCGGCGTCCACCGAGGTGCCGCCGTAGTAGAAGATGCCTTTGACGTAGGTCGCGAACCCGACCTGGCCGAAGCAGTTGTACGCCGCCCAAGCGAGCAGCAGCACGCCCCAGCCGACGGCGATGCCGCCGGCCGCGCGCATCGCACGCGCCTGTCCCATCCCGCACCCCCGCCCCGCCGGGCCCGTCCCGGCCTCAGCCCTCGGCTTCGCCGCCACAGGATGCCACACGGCACAACGGACACGGTATTCCGGCCGTTCAACGGAATTCGGCGGTATGGCGCACCTCACGGCGACCGGCTCGACGGACGTGCGGGGGCGGCTCGACGGACGTGCGGGGCGGCTCGGCGGACGTGCGGACCGGCTCAACGAACGTGCAGGCCGCCCCAGTCGACGTTCGCGCCGAACGGTCCGGCGCCACCGGTGAGCGCCAGCGGGCTGTGGTAGGTGGCGTTGACGTCGGCGCCGGAGTTGCGCGGCTGGTCCGGCGTCAGGTTGTCCGAGGTGAGCGACTGCCCCCAGACCGTCCAGATCGTCCAGGGCGTGCGCCGCAGCGTGTCCGGCTGGCGGGAGTTGACCGGGACGGCGAAGGACTCGGCCAGGATCCGCGGCTTGCCGTAGGCGGCGAGCCCGTCGTAGTACCGCTTGGTCCACACCTCGCCGGTGCCGATCGGGTGCGCGGGGCTGCCGCTGTAGTCGTCCACCCCGACCACGTCGACGTACTGCGAGCCCGGGTAGTAGTCCCACGGATCCGCGCCGGGGGCTCCGTCCCAGGACACCGGCGTCCAGACGAACAGCAGGTTGTGCAGGCCCCTGGTCTCCACCAGGTAGCGGTAGGTGATCCGCCACAGCGCCTGGTAGTCGGCCGGCTTCTGGCCCGACCACCAGAACCTGCGGGAGCAGTCCTGCACGTTCATCTCGTGGTACGGGCGCAGCAGCACCGGCACGTCGTGGGCGGCCAGGTACTCCAGGTGGTCGGCCAGGTAGGACAGATCGGTCATCAGCGCGCGGTACTCGGGGGTGTCGTGCGCGCTGTCGACGACCCGGCCGAACCAGCTCTTGTCCTTGGCGGCCGGGGAGTTCGAACAGAGCACCTGCTCGAAGGACTTGACGTCCGAACCGGGGTAGGGCTGGTGGAAGGACATGCCGACGATCCCGGCCGGTCCCCCGCCGTTGTCGGGCAGTTCGGTGGTGGTGCCGTCGCAGTTGTGCTGGACGCCGGCCGTGCCGTAGCTGCCGTCGTCGGCGCGCGGGTGGCCGGCCCAGACGGCGGAGAGCAGGTCGACGGCGTCGTCGGTGTACTGCCAGCCGGCCCGGCAGGTGGGCCAGCGGCCGGCCGAGTAGGAGCGCGGGTCGCCGACGCCCCAGCCGGTCTGGCCGTAGCCGGGGCCGAGGTCGGTCTCGACGAAGCCGGGCAGCTTGCCGGTGAGGTCGGCGGCCTTCTTGTAGTAGTAGCCGACCTGCTTGGTGCCGCGGTAGTCCCCGTACTCGGGGTTGTTGCGCTCGTTGTGCGCCTCGACGTGCTGGCCGATCACCGTCCCGCCGCTCTGCCCGGTGCGGGCCTGGCCCTCCAGGTCGGCGAGCAGCTGCTGGACGGCCCGGGCGTTCGGCGAGGCCTGCGGGTCCCGGGCGAGCAGGTCACGGCCGACCTCCGGCGGCAGGGTGCGGCCGGGGAGGCCGACCGTCACCGGGGCGCGGGCGGGCTGTTCGCCGTCGGCCCGGCCGTCGCGCTGCAACAGCGCCACGGCGCCCGCGGCGACCACGACCCCGGCCGCGGCCAGGACGGCGGGCTTGCCGCGCAGGGCTCTGGGCAGGGCCACGGACCGCTCCTCCGGTTGGTCGCCGGCACCGGCCCAGGCGGACACAACCGGAACACTCGTGCGAATGACTGCCCCGAGAGCCTGCCACACTCCCCCGGCCCCGGCGAGCGAACCCGCCGGGGCCGGGGTCTCACGGCGGATCAGCTGGCCGCGGCGGCCCCCGGCGCGGCCGCGGACGCGGCCTTGGCGCGCTGGAGCAGCTGGCCCTTCACGTGCTCGCCGAAGCCGGCGGCCGCCGCGGTGGCGGTGGCGTCGGCGGTGTCGCCGCCCTTCGCCGATCCCTCGACCGTGAAGTAGGCGTACCGGCCCAGGGTGTTGTGCGTGTTGGTGCAGCCCGGAGTGGCGCAGAAGGCCGGCGTGCCCGGCGCGACGGCGCCCTTGAGGTGGCCGGTGTAGCTCTTCATCGAGGTCTCGGCCTGGATCTTGTGGTCGAAGACCGCGACGCCGACGGTCACCGCGCTGTCGCCGGAGACGTAGGTCGCCCGGAGCACCTTCTGGCAGCCCTGGTCACCGAGGACCTTGCCGAGCCCGCCGGTCGTCGAGTTCCCGTCCCAGCAGGGCGAGTCCAGCGAGACGAAGGTCCGGTTCCAGGTGGCGCCGTTGACCGTCACCTGGAGCGCGGAGAACAGTGCCCCCGCGTCCTGCGGCGCCGGGTCGGTGGCGGCCTCCCAGATCGGCTTCGACGGGTCGTCCGGCGCACCGCCCGGGGTGCCGGACGGGTTCCCGCCCGGGGTTGCGGCGGCACTCGGCGCGGCACCCGATGCGGCGGAGGACGGCCGGTCGGAGGCCGAGGCGACCGGCCCGGCGACCGGCTTGTCGTCGCCGCTTTTCGTCAGCAGCACCGCCCCGCCCGCGATCAGGCCGCCGACCAGGACGACCCCGACCGCCACGCCGAGGGCCCGCAGCCGGCGGCGGCGCTTGCCGTCCGCCGCGTTGCGGTCCGCCAGCGCCTCCCAGTTCGGCTCGGCGCGCTGCGGCGCCTGGGGCTGCGGGTACGGCTGCGTCTGGGGGTACGGCTGGGTCTGGGGGTGCGGCTGGGGATGTGCCTGGGGATACGGCTGGGGGTTCGGCTGCCACTGCGGCGGCACCTGCTGCCCCGGCGGTCCCGGCTGCGCCACCGGCTGGGCCACCGGCTGCGCGGGCGACACCGGGGGCCCGTACGAGGCCGGCGGCGGCCCGAAGCCCCCGCTCGGCGGCAACACCGGACCGGGCACCACCGGCGGCTGCTGACCGTGCACGCCCCCCGGCCCGGTGGGAGGCGTTCCCTGCGGACCCTGCCCGGGTGCGCCTGTTCCGTCGCTCACGCGCCCCCTCGCTTCGCTCGATGATCGCTTCGCGAAACGCGCCCCTCGGCGCTTCGCTCGCTCATGCGCCCAGATCGTAGGGCATGCCCCCGGCAACCGGGCCGCCCGGTGACCGTTCCGTATCGAAACCAGGGCGCCGGGGCCCGGAATCAGGGCCCCGGAAGCCCGGATCCGAGGCGCCCCAAGGCCACGAGCCGCCCCCTCCCGGCACCCCCGGTTATCGCTCCGACACACCGCGCCGTACTACATGTGGGGTCGCATCAGAGAGACACCACTAGATGTATGCTCAATCCTGCTGTCGATGCAGGGGAACCCGGTGCGAATCCGGGACTGCCCCGCAGCGGTGAGCGGGCGGCTCCAGCAGCCGCCCCGCGAGTCCGAGTACCTGCCGACGGTGTGCGCACCGGCCCTCCCGCAGAGGCCGCGCCAGCACGAGAACCACCTTCCGGGCCTCGCGGGCGGGCCGGGGACGCCACTGTCGCGCGACGCTTCCTGCGTACGTGCCGTGCTCCCCTGCCCCGAACGGCCCGGTACCCCCCGAGCACCACCGCCGATCGCCGCCAGGAGAGAGCGCCTTGACCACCGCTGCCTCAGCCACCCTGCCCGCCCAGGGCACCGGCCCCGCCCCCACCGACCCGACGGTCTCCGACCCCGGTGGCGCGCTCCTTCGGCTGCTCACCGACCGCAGCGTCGATCTCCCCCAGGTGGACCCCGGCCATGTCGCCGCCGCCGCGCTGCGCGGCCGCCACGCCGGCTCGGACTTCGCCGAGCTGCGCGGGCTGGCCGTGGACGCCGCCGCGTCGATGATCGCCGAGGACCCCCAGTACTCGAAGCTGGCCGCCCGGCTGCTCGCCCTGGAGATCGTCGACGAGGCGAACAGCCAGGGCTCGCGCTCCTTCGCCGCCTCGATCGCCGTCGGCCACGACGAGGGTCTGATCGGCGACACCACCGCCGCCTTCGTCGCCAAGCACGCCGCCGCCCTGGACGCGCTGATCGACGCGCACGGCGACGACCGCTTCGAGTACTTCGGCCTGCGCACCGTGCAGTCCCGCTACCTGCTGCGCCACCCGATCACCCGCAAGGTCATCGAGACCCCGCAGCACTTCCTGCTCCGCGTCGCCTGCGGCCTGGCGGTCGGCGACAGCGAGCAGTCCGTGCGCGAGGTCGCCGAGCTGTACGGCCTGATGAGCCGGCTGGAGTACCTGACCTCCTCGCCGACCCTGTTCAACTCCGGCACCCGGCACCCGCAGATGTCGAGCTGCTACCTGCTCGACTCCCCGCTGGACAACCTGGACTCGATCTACAACCGCTACGCGCAGATCGCCCGGCTGTCCAAGCACGCCGGCGGCATCGGCCTGTCCTACTCGCGCATCCGCTCGCGCGGCAGCCTGATCCGCGGCACCAACGGCAAGTCCAACGGCATCGTCCCGTTCCTGCGCACCCTCGACTCCTCGGTCGCCGCCGTCAACCAGGGCGGCCGCCGCAAGGGCGCGGCCTGCGTCTACCTGGAGACCTGGCACGCCGACATCGAGGAGTTCCTGGAGCTCCGCGACAACACCGGCGAAGAGGCGCGGCGCACCCACAACCTCAACCTGGCGCACTGGATCCCGGACGAGTTCATGCGCCGGGTCAACGCCAACGAGGACTGGTCGCTGTTCTCCCCCGCCGACGTTCCCGAGCTCGTCGACCTGTGGGGCTCCGACTTCGACGAGGCCTACCGCAAGGCCGAGCTGGCCGGCAAGGCCGTGCGCACCATCCCCGCGCAGACCCTGTACGCCCGGATGATGCGCACCCTCGCGCAGACCGGCAACGGCTGGATGACCTTCAAGGACGCCTCCAACCGCGCCGCCAACCAGACCGCGCTGCCCGGCCGCACGGTGCACTCCTCGAACCTGTGCACCGAGATCCTGGAGGTCACGGACGACTCCGAGACCGCCGTCTGCAACCTCGGCTCGGTCAACCTCGGCGCCCACGTCGCCCCCGGGGCCTCCGTCGACGACCTGCTCGGCGCCATGGA
The DNA here is from genome assembly GCF_044760075.1 of Kitasatospora sp. NPDC098663. Taxonomy (NCBI): domain Bacteria; kingdom Bacillati; phylum Actinomycetota; class Actinomycetes; order Kitasatosporales; family Streptomycetaceae; genus Kitasatospora; species Kitasatospora sp. NPDC098663. The sequence continues at coordinate 18,613 of NZ_JBIWAP010000023.1, forward strand.
CTGGGAGCGCCTCGACGCCACCGTCCGCACCGCCGTGACGTTCCTCGACCGCGTGGTGGACATCAACTTCTACCCGACCACCGAGGCCGGCACCTCCAACTCCCGCTGGCGCCCGGTCGGCCTCGGCGTGATGGGCCTCCAGGACGTCTTCTTCAAGCTGCGGATCGACTTCGACTCCGCCGAGGCCGCGCGGCTGTCCACCCTCATCGCCGAGCGCATCATGCTCACCGCGTACGAGCGCTCCGCCGACCTGGCCGAGCAGCTGGGCCGCCACGAGGCCTACGGCGAGACCCGCGCCGCCCGCGGCGAGCTGCACATCGACCACTTCCCGACGGCCGCCCCGCAGTGGGCCGACCGCTGGACCGCGCTGCGCGCCCGCATCGCCGAGACCGGCCTGCGCAACTCGCTGCTGCTGGCCATCGCGCCGACCGCGACCATCGCGTCCATCGCCGGCGTCTACGAGTGCATCGAGCCGCAGGTCTCCAACCTGTTCAAGCGCGAGACGCTGTCCGGCGAGTTCCTCCAGGTCAACCCGTACCTGGTGCGCGAGCTCAAGGAGCTCGGCGTCTGGGACCAGCAGACCCGCGACGCCCTGCGCGAGGCCAACGGCTCCGTCCAGGAGCTGGGCTGGCTGCCCGCCGAGGTCCGCTCGCTCTACCGCACCGCCTGGGAGCTGCCCCAGCGCGCGCTGATCGACCTGGCCGCGGCCCGCATGCCGTACCTCGACCAGAGCCAGTCGCTGAACCTGTTCATGGCGGCGCCGACCATCGGCAAGCTCAGCTCGATGTACTCCTACGCGTGGAAGGTCGGTCTCAAGACCACCTACTACCTGCGCTCGCGCCCGGCGACCCGGATCGCCCAGGCCGCCTCCGGCACCGCCCGCGCCGCCGCGCCCGCGCCCGTGCCGGTGAACTCCCCGACCCTCACCCCGGAGGAGGAGGCCGCGCTGGCCTGCTCCCTGGAGAACCCCGAGTCCTGCGAGGCCTGCCAGTGAGCACCCCCGACCGCGAGAAGATGCTGCTCGACCCCGGCTTCGAGCTGACCCTGCGCCCGATGCGCTACCCGTCGTTCTACGACCGGTACCGGGACGCGATCAAGAACACCTGGACCGTCGAGGAGGTGGACCTGCACTCCGACGTCGCCGACCTGGCCAAGCTCAGCGAGGGCGAGCGCCACCTCATCGGCCGTCTGGTCGCCTTCTTCGCCACCGGGGACTCGATCGTCTCCAACAACGTGGTGCTGAGCCTCTACAAGCACATCAACTCCCCGGAGGCGCGGCTGTACCTGTCGCGCCAGCTGTTCGAGGAGGCCGTGCACGTCCAGTTCTACCTGACGCTGCTCGACACCTACCTGCCGGACCCCGAGGACCGCAACGCGGCCTTCGCCGCGGTGGAGAACATCCCCTCCATCCGCCAGAAGGCGCAGTTCTGCTTCAAGTACATGAACGCCGTCGACCACATCGACTCGCTGCAGACCAAGGAGGACCGCCGCGCGTTCCTCCTGAACCTGATCTGCTTCGCGGCGTGCGTCGAGGGCCTCTTCTTCTACGGCGCGTTCGCGTACGTGTACTGGTTCCGCTCGCGCGGCCTGCTGCACGGCCTGGCCACCGGCACCAACTGGGTGTTCCGCGACGAGTCCATGCACATGGACTTCGCGATGTCGGTCGTCGACACGGTTCGCGAGGAGGAGCCCGACCTCTTCGACGACGAGATGGCCAAGCAGGTCACCGAGATGCTGGAAGAGGCCGTCGAGGCCGAGCTCCAGTTCGCCCAGGACCTGTGCGGCGACGGCCTCGCCGGCATGAACACCGACTCCATGCGCCAGTACCTGGAGGCCGTGGCCGACCAGCGCCTCGCCCGCCTCGGCCTGCCGATCCGCTACGGGTCCACCAACCCGTTCGGCTTCATGGAGCTCCAGAACGTCCAGGAGCTGACCAACTTCTTCGAGCGCCGCGTGTCGGCGTACCAGGTCGCCGTCGAGGGCTCCGTCGCCTTCGACGACGACTTCTAAGCCACCGGCTTTTGACAGAGGTGCCCCGCACGGCCCGTGGCCGCGCGGGGCACCTCTGTTTTGGAGGAGTTGGCCGCACAGTGGGGCTGCTGCCCGCGCGCCGGCGGCATCGGCAAGTTCGTCTGGTGTCACGTCTCCCCCGAGGCGACCGCCGCGTGATCGCCATCCGGGCCCGGATCACCGGCATCATGCTGCCCGCCGTCTTCCCGAGCCTCGACCACGCGTTGCCCGTCCTCTGGGAGCGCGTCCGCGAACTCCCGATCCACGCGGCCCACCGGGACTTCATCCGCCTCTGCATCGGGCCCGGCGGCGGCGAGGGCATCGCCTACTGCCTCGCCCGCGGCGGCCACTGGAGCGTCACCCGCTACATCGGCGAGATGACCAGCTGGACCACCCACCCCATCCAGCGGTACCGAGACATCGCCCTCGCGCACGCCGTCCCCTTCGGGGAGTACTCGGCAGCTTGAACGGGCCACTTGGGAAAAACCCTGCGCTCGCCTGTTCGAATTTGGGCTGATTTCCAGTATCGGAAACGTGAACCTCTTGCCTACGCCCGGCCCGACTCGGGAGCATCGTAGGGAGACCTAGTGAGGAGGCAACGTGAGCTGACACGGCTTTTGGGTTCCTGTGAAGATGGCGATTGCCCGACGCTCTACCTGACGGATCGAGGCACCCTCGCCGTCCAGGGCGAGCATCTAACCGAGCATGCTCTTCAGATTCCGGCGCACGAGTCCCTGGTCGAAATTCCCATCGAGCTCATCCGAAAGGCCATCCGTGACAACTACATCTAGGACCCTCGGGGACTGGTTCTCGGAGTTCAATCGACAGGCATTCCGGCTGGAAACGCTGGACGACTACGGCCAGTCCGGCGGAGTGGGCGCCTATCACGCCTTCCTCGCGGGCGAGGAGCAGCCGGACGACTTCAAGACCGCCGACTGGGTCAACACCGTGGCCGATGCCACTCGGGCCGGTAAGCGGATGTACCGCGTACACGCCCTCTCGCGCCCACTCACGGACTATCTCCGGTTCGAGCTCGCCTGGGGGTACCACCGGAACATGGCGGCTGGTGAGGAATTCTTCATCCTCGACACCACAGACCGGGAAAATCCCGTTCCCAAGGCACCGGACTTCTGGCTCTTTGATGACGAGACCGTTGCCGAGATGATCTATGACGGCAACGGGAAGTACCTGCGACCCGAATTCCTCAGCGGCAGCCGGATCGCCCAGTTCAAGTCCTACCGCGATGTCGCGATGGCGAACTCCGTCCCGTTCACCCAGTGGTGGGCCGAGCACGGCAAGTGAACAGAACACGGCTCGGGGCGGCGCTGCGGGCACTTCGGCAGGCTTCTGGGAAAGAAGCCAAGGCCGTGGCCCGCAGCGCCGTCATGTCTCCGAGCAAGTTGAGCAAGATCGAGACCGGCCGGGTGGCACCCACCGTTGTCGACGTGGAACGCATCCTTGCGGCCATAGGCGTGTCCGATGAGGTCAAGGCCGAGTACATGGCCGCCGCGAGAGCCGAGACCACGGAGGCGACGGCCTGGCGCCTCGTCCGGCGGCTCGGGTACCACCGCAAGCAGCAGCAGATCAAAGCGCTGGACGACTCGACCGGGCTTCTTCGCGTGTTTCAGCCCTCTCTCGTTCCCGGACTGCTTCAGACCCCCGAATACGTCCGAGCCGTGTTCGGGCGGAAGGGCCTCAGCGAGGAGCAGTTTTCGCTGACCGTCTCAGCGCGGCTCGCACGGCAGCAGGCACTCTACGATGCCACCAAGACCCTGCAGTTCGTCATCACCGAACCCGTTCTCCGCTGGCGCCTCGTCCCTGCCGCGATGATGGCGGGGCAGCTGGACCGCATCATCTCCGCCTCCCGTCTCGGCCATGTCGATATCCGGGTCGTTCCGCTGGCTGCGCCGCAGACCGACGTGCCGGCGCACTCCTTCGTCATCCGCGATGACCGAATGGTCACGGTCGAGACCGTGCATGCCGAAGTCACGGTCACTGACCCGCGCGACGTCGAGGTGTACGTCCGCAAGTTCAAGGGGTTCTCCGGCGCCGCCGTGTCCGGCGACGCGATGCGGCGCATGCTCGAAGACATTCGGGACGAGTTCCTGGGGGAGCAGGGAAGCGCCCCATAGCGCGGAATCCTCAGCCCAAAGAGAAACCAAGGGAGTTGCGATGGGTGACAGGCCGGATTCACCGCAGATCACGGGCATGGAGTGGCAGGACGCCAAGACCCTTCGCCGCAACGGCGGGAACACAAAACAGATCGAGCTGGCGGCCCTTGAACGGACCTCGACGGAGCTCCGCTACTTCCTGCCGACCATGATCACCGGCCTGCTCGCGACGCCGGAGTACGTCGACGCCAGTCTGGCTCTGATCCCCGGCGATCACTCGGCAGCCATCGCCAAGAAGCTCGAACGGCAGGCCGTACTGCCCGAAGCCACCAAGAGCTTCACTTTCGTCCTGACGGAGCAGGCCTGTCTTTGGCCGCTGGTACCAGCGCAGGCCATGGCGACGCAGCTCGACCACTTGGCCTCGGTCTCCCGTCTGCCGAACGTCCGGCTCGGAGTCATCCCACTGGCAGGCCACATGCCGAAGGCTCCGATGAACGTCTTCACCGTCTACGACGCGTCCCTGGCCACCGTTGAAGTGGCCACGGGCGTGCTCGTGTTCCGTGACTCCCATGACGTCCGGACCCATCTGGACACGTTTCAGACCTTTGAGGGGTACTCACTCTGGGGCGGGGACGCTCGGGCCAGGCTCAAGGAGTGGGCTTCCCGCCATCGGTGAGCGCCCCAGTGCCTCTGCCGGTGGCCGAATGCCCCCATCAGAAACCCCACTCCGGCCAGACCCTCATGCGCAGGAAGTCGGCCGGTCCGACTTCCTGCGCATGAGCTGACGCGGAAGGCGAATTCACACACCGGCCGAAGGGACCGGAGAGGAGTTCTTTCAGGAACAGGAAAGCGTGCAGAAATCACCGGAGCTCCCCCGTAATTTGGTGACTCGCCACAACGATCCGAGAGCCGTGGGAGCGTTTCCATGTCCACCGCGAATTCCGCACAGCCGAGCGACACGAGCCGGCCGCCGAAGCGGCGCCGGACGCACGCGGAACTCATGGAGCGGATCGACGACAATCCGGTCCGAAAAGACCTGACGACCGGAAGTCTGGTCGAAATCGTGGGCGCACAGGACGGCAGGGCCCTCGTCCGGCCGCTGTTCGAGCCGGATGCGCCGCCGCGCCAGGTGCCGGCCGACCTGCTCACCACCCGCATCGGCCTCTGGCGCCGACGGAGCGGCTTCCCCCTCATTCTTCCGCCCAAGTCCTGGGCGGGGCGGGGCCGTTCCGCGCCCCGAAGCGATACCGGAAGGTGCAGGCGATGACTGACCACAACCTGTACGAACTCGACCTCTCCCAGGTCGAGTTCAACCGCGCGTGCGACGGCAACCAGGGCGGGGGCGACGACGGCGAGTCGTGCGTGACCCTCGGCCTGGTCGAGCACGGCGTCTACGCCCTGGGCGACGGCAAGCGTCCCGACCGCGAGCCCCTGCTGTTCACCGCCGAGGAGCTGAGCGCCGCCGGGATCGACCCGGCGCGGTTCGGGCTCTCGGCCTGACCCTCCGCCCGCCCAGCCCGCCCCGGCCACCCGCAGTCCCGTGCGGGCGGCCGGGGCACCAACGCCACCGAGGAGAAGCACAGTTGCACTTCCACGGCTACGAGTGGACCGGTGACGGCCGGCTGCTGGCGAAGGAGTCCGAGCGGCGGCCGGTCGAGGGCTCGGGCTTCAGGCTCTCGGAGCTGCCGCCGATGATGACCGGCTGGTGGCTGCTCCGACCGACCGCCCAGGTCCGGGGCACCTGGGAGACGGCGGCCGACGCGGCCGACTGGCTTGCGGCACGGTACGAGGAACACGCGCCGGGCGGCGATCCTCGGCTTCCCACCGAGGCGCGGCGACTCCGCGCGGTCGAGCAATTGGAGGGTGCCGCAGACGTGGTGTGGTCCCGCTGGGTGTCCGACAGCCGCTGGTCGGGCCACTACGTGATCGCATGCCCCCACAAGACCAGGCCGGACATCCCGTGCCCGACCCGGCACACCGCTCGACCACCGGTCTCGGGCTGACGCTGCCGCCCCGCCTGCGGGGGCCCGTCGGGGTTTCGACGCTGTTGGTTTCCGGCGGGCGGTGGCAGTCAGCGGCGGCGAGCGGCGGCGACGGACAAGGGCGCGATACGGCAGATACCGGACGCATCGGCCTCCTCGCCCACATCGACGTCAGGCCGCGCGCCCCCCTGATACCCGGGCGGATGCAAACCCGCGGCCCCACCCCCGTCCGACGACGACGCCCCGCACGGAACTCCCGTACGGGGCGGCGGCGTCCGGCCGATCAGCCCTTGACCGACCCGGCGGTCAGGCCCTGGGCCAGGTAGCGCTGGAGGAACTGGTAGACGACGATCACCGGCAGCGAGGTCACCAGCGCCCCGGCCGCGAACAGCCCGTAGTTCTGGTCCTGCTGGCCGGAGATGATCCCGTAGAGGCCGACCGCGACGGTCTTGGAGTCGTTCGAGGTCAGGAAGATGTTCGCCAGGATCACGTCGTTGAGCGCGGCGGTCAGCGACAGGATCGAGATGACCACCAGCATCGGCGCGGCGAGCGGCAGGATCAGCCGGAAGAAGATCTGCGCGTGCCCGGCGCCGTCCACCTTGGCGGCCTCGTCGATCTCGCGCGGGATGGTGTCCAGGTAGCCCTTCATCAGCCAGGTGTTCACCCCCATCGCGCCGCCGAGGTAGACCAGCACCAGGCCCCACGGGGTGTCCAGGCCGATCGCCGGCAGGACGTCCCCGATCTTGGCGAACATCAGGTAGAGCGAGATCACCGCGAGGAACTGCGGGAACATCTGCACCAGGAAGACCGCCATCAGCCCGATCCGCCGGCCCCGGAAGCGGAACCGCGAGAAGGCGTACGCGGCCAGCACCCCGAGCAGCACGTTCAGCACCGCGAAGGTGCCGCAGACCAGCGCCGTGTTCCCCAGCCACCGGGCGAAGGGGTACTGCCCGCTGGTGAACAGCGCGGTGAAGTTGGCGAGCGAGGCGTGCCGGGGCAGCAGCGTGGACGACTGGAGCGTGCCGAGCGGGTTGAGCGCCGCGGACAGCACGAACAGCAGCGGGAACAGCGCGAAGCAGACGGCGAGCACGGCGATCAGGTGCCGCCAGCCGAAGCGGCGCAGCCAGCGGACGACAGCGCGGGCAACGGGGGCAGTGGTGGCGGTCATGCGTTCAGCTCCTCCAGGGCGCGGGTGCGGCGGAAGCCCACCAGCGTGATCAGGCCGACCAGCAGGAAGATGACGATGGACAGCGCGGCGGCGAAGCCGTACTGCGCGCCCTGCCCGCCGAAGGCCAGCCGGTAGGTGTAGCTGATCAGGATGTCGGTGGATCCGGCCGTACCGCCCGCGCCGTCGAACGGCCCACCGCCGGTGAGCAGTTGGATCGCGTTGAAGTTGTTGAAGTTGAAGGCGAAGGACGAGATCAGCACCGGTGCGGCGGCGACCAGCAGCAGCGGGAAGGTGACCGCCCGGAACGCCGTCCACGGCCCGGCGCCGTCGATCCGGGCGGCCTCGTTGAGTTCGGCGGGCATCGCCTGCAGCACGCCCGTACAGATCAGCAGCATGTTGGGGAACCCGAGCCAGAGGCTGGTGAGCAGCACCGCGAACCGGGCGTTCCAGGCGTCGCCCAGCCAGTCGACCCTGGCGTGCAGCAGTTGGTTGAGCAGCCCGAAGTCCCGGTTGTACATGCTCTGCCAGATCAGGATGCCGATGAACGCGGGCATCGCGTACGGCAGCAGCATCAGCGAGCGGTAGACCCGCTGCCCGCGCAGCCGCGGGTGGTGCAGGGTGAGCGCGAGGCCGAGGCCGAGGGCGAAGGACGCGCCGGTGGAGAGCAGGGCGAAGCCGAAGGTCCAGGCGAGGACGCCGAGGAAGGGCCCGCGGATGGCGGGGCTGGTGAGCACGGCGGTGAAGTTGGCGAAGCCGACGGTGCGGTGCCAGCCGGTGGGCAGGGTCCGCCCGGAGTCGTCGGCGGCGGTGAACCGGCCGCCGCGGGGCTGGTAGACGGTGTGGTCGCGGGTGTCGGTCAGGGTGTCGGCCTGCCGGTCGTACACCAGGGTGGGCCGTGCCGCGGTGGCCATCGAGAGGCCCTGGCTGACGATGAACCCGCCGTCCACCGGCACCCGGAGGTCCGTCAGCTCGCCGGACCGGCCGTTGACCTGGCCGAAGGTGAGCAGCTTCAGCCCGGGGGCGGTCTTCACCCGGCCGTCCGGCCCGGTGACCGTCCCGGCGGGGGCGGGGGCCAGGCCGCGCGCGGTGCCGGCCGAGACCTGCCCGGTGTCCGGGTCGGTGAGCAGCAGCACCAGCGGGCCGCCGTCCGGGCCGGTGGCGATGGTGAGCGCGTACGAGGGGCTGCCGGGGGCGGGCTCGACGGAGTGCTCGACGAGGCTGCGCACCGCCTGGTCCTTGGTGAGCAGGTGGCCGTCGCCGTAGTCGGTGAAGGAGACCGCGACGATGTACAGCACGGGGTAGGCCACGAAGGCCAGGAAGAGCGCGGTGGCGGGCAGCAGGTACTTGGCGGGCAGCCGGCGCGGCGACAGGTAGATCCAGAACGTCGCGCCGACGGCCGCGGCCAGTACGCCGAGCGCGGCCCACTGCCCGTCGTCGTAGAGCCTGGGCGCCGCGTAGAGGGCGAGGGCGGCGACGCCGGCCAGCAGGGCGATCTTCACCAGCTGCGCGGTGGCGGCGCCCGCCCGACGGGGCGGGCGGGCGGGAGGGCGGTCCGGGGCGCCGGCGGACCGGTCGGCCGGGTGCCTGCTGTCCTGAAGGGTGGGGGAGGTCATGGGTGGGTCCCTGGTCCGGAGGGCGCCCGGCGGTGGTGGCCGTCCGGGTGTCGGCGCGTGCGGGGGGTCGGCACGCGAGGGCCCGGCGGGCGGGCCCGACGGGTGTTCAGTGCGCGGGGCCGAGGGCGGCGCGGATCGCGTCGCCGGCCTGCCGCATGGTCGCGGCCGGGTCGGCACCGGCCACGATGCTGGCCTCGGCCTGGCCGAGCGGCCCCCAGATCGCGTTCATCGCGGGGATCGTCGGCAGCGGCTGGCCGCCCGCCCCGGCCGCCGCGAGGGAGCCGATGTCCGGGTCGTTCGCGGACGCCTCGGCGAGTGCGGAGGTCAGCGCGGGCGGCTCCGGCGAGGCGTGGTAGAGCGCCAGCTGGCCCTCCTCGCCGCCGATCTCGCGCAGCAGGAACTCCTGGGCCAGCGGCAGGTTCCTGGCCTTGGCGGAGAGGTAGAAGCTCTGCACCCCGATGAACGGGCGGGCCGGGCCCTTGCCCGCCCACCCGGGCACGGCCGAGATCGCGTAGGGCACCCCGGCCTGCTTGAGCTGGCCGAGCGCCCACGGTCCGGCCACCAGGAACGGCGTCCTGCGCCCGGTGAACAGCGCGATGGCGTTGGTGTCCACCGAACGGTTGAACAGCCCGGCACCCTTCTCGCCGTACTGCTTGAAGAGTTCGCCGGCCGCGATCGAGCCGGGGCCGCCGACCCCGAGATCGGCGGTGTCGTAGCCGCCGTCCGCCTTGGCGCCGAACAGGTAGCCGCCGGCCGAGGTGAACAGCGGCTGCAGGGCGTACGCGTTGCCCTGCTGGCCGATCGGCAGGGCGAGCGGGATGTCGCTCTTCCCGGCCTTGACGGCGTCCTGCCCGGTGGCGGCCAGGTCCTCGAAGGTGCCGGGGGCGTCCGGCGCGAGCTCGGTGTTGCGGAACAGCACCAGGTTCTCGGTCGCGTACGGCAGCCCGTACGGCCGGCCGTCGTAGCTGACGGCCTCCATCGCGGCGGGCTGGAACCGGGCCTTCTGCGCCTGCGTCAGCGGCACGGGCGCGACGACGCCGTTCTGCACCAGGTTGCCCAGCCAGTCGGAGGCGCCGACCACCAGGTCCGGCCCCTTTCCCGCGTTGGTGGCCGAGACGTAGGCCTGCTGGGTGTTGACGGACTGCGGGGCGACGGTGACCTTGACGCCGTGCTCCTTGCCGAACCGGTCGGCGAGCGGCTGCAGGGCGGCGGCCTGCTGGGTCTGCGCCCAGATCACCAGGTCGCCCTCCGGGCCGGCGATCGGCGGGGCGGTCATCGAGTCCCCCGCCGCCCCGCTCCCGGACAGGGCGTCGGCGGACGGGGCGCCGGCGGGCGAGGTGCCGCCGCAGGCCGTGACCAGCAGGGCGAGGACGCCGAGGGCGGCGTGTCTGCGGTGGCGCATCGTCCGAGACTCCTTCGTCTGGGCTGGGATGGGTGGGGCCGGAGCCCCGGGAAGGGCCGGGGCCCCGGGAAGGGCCGGGGCCCCGGGAAGGGCCGGGGCCCCGAGGAGGGGCGGCGGGTCAGATGCCGTCCACCGGCCGGTGCCAGCGGTCGACGGTGAGGTCGAGACGGGTGTCGCGCTCGACCGTCAGCGGGTGCATCACCCGCAGGCCGTCCTCGTCGACGGCGTCCAGGCCCCAGCCGCGCGAGATGCCGCCGTCGAAGCCGGTGCCGCGCGGGACGGCGATCCGGCCGCGGAAGCGCCCGGGGCCGTCGGGGCGGCAGGGCAGCGGGCCGAACATCACCGGCGCGTCACCCGGGGTGCCGTCCGGGACGGTGACGACCACCTCCAGGACGGGCCGCGCGGGCAGTTCGGGCACCACCTCGATCTCGGAGTGCGCGGCCAGGCCGTGCGCCCGGACGGTCAGCGCGGTGCGCCCGGTGGCCAGCGGGCGCAGCAGCCCGTGCGGCGAGACGGCCGCGACCTCGGGCCGCTCCACCCGGTAGTCGGCCTCCAGGGCGGTGTACCGCACGCCGTCGGCCCGGACGGCGACCGGGTTGACGGCGCTCCAGGTCTCGTCGGGGGCGAGCCGCAGCCGCTCGGCGGCGCTGAGCGAGACGACCGGCGAGGGGGCGCCGAACAGGTGCAGCAGCGCGTGCCGGGAGCGGGGTCGCCAGGCGTCCTCGTGGTGCGGCGCGGCCGGGTCCTCGTAGTAGAGGAGGTCGGCGCCGGAGGTGTAGCCGGCCTCGTCGAGCAACTGGACGGCCAGCTCGCGGGCGGGCCTGGCCATGATCAGGCCCTCCCGGCCGCCGATGTCCAGCCAGAGCCGGCGCGGGCCGCGTCGCCGGTAGCGCTCGTGGACGACCTTCTCGCCGAGGTCGGCCGGGTCGACGTGGGTGAGGAACGGCGAGAGGACGGCGGCCAGGCCGAAGACCTCGGGGCGGCGGAAGGCCATGTGGTAGGCGACCAGGCCGCCCATCGAGGAGCCCATCACCGCGGTGTGCTCGGGCCCGGTCCTGGTCCGGTAGCGGGCGTCGACGAACGGCTTGACCTCGTCGGCGAGGAACGCCTCGTAGCGGTGCCCCTTGAGCGGGGTGCCGGGCGTGCGCCAGTACTCGGCGACGTGCGAGTACTCGGTGCCGCGCTCGACGCCGGCGTTGGGCACGCCGACCGCGATCAGCTCGGGGATCAGGCCCTCGGCGTACAACTGCTCCAGCGTCCGGTCCAGCGCCCAGGTGGGCCGCTGCCCCTGGTCGAAGACCTGCTGGCCGTCCTGGAGGTAGAGCACCGGGTAGTCGGCGTCCGGGTCGTCGTCGTAGCCGGGCGGCAGGTAGACGAGCAACTCGCGCTCGTTGCCGAGCGGTTCGGAGCGGAAGCCGGGGATGCGCTCGATCCGGCCGCGGCGCACGGCGGCCCCGGCGGCCCCCGTGGTGCGCACGGCGCTCATCGGGCCACCGACCAGACGTGCACGGCCGGGCCCTCGGCGGGCAGGTCGCGGCCGGGGACGAGCTGGGGCCCGCCGAGCAGGTGGGTGGCGTGCCACTCGCCGGCCACCGGCGGGTGGTCGGCCCGGCTGATCTGCACCAGGATCCGCTCCCGCTCGTCCTCGCGCTCGAACAGCAGGACGTCGCGCTCGGCGAGCAGCCAGCGCAGCCCGCCGCCGCTGAGCGCGCTGTGGCTGCGGCGCAGCCGGATCAGCTCGCGGTAGGTGCGGTAGGTGTGCCGGTCCCAGGCGGACTCGTCCCAGGGGAACGGCTTGCGGCCCTCCTCCAGGCCCTCGCCCTCGACGCCGACCTCGTCGCCGGAGAACACCATCGGGGTGCCGGGCAGGGTGAACAGCAGGGCCGCGCCCAGCAGTTGGCGCTCGGGGCCGGCGAAGCTGCGGAACCTGGCGGTGTCGTGCGAGTCCAGCAGGGTGAGGTTGTGCACCCGGCTGCGCCAGGGCAGGGCGGCACCGAACACCGTCATCACGGCCCGTACCTGGGCGCCGCCGTAGTCGGGGATCGGCCCGGGCACCGCCCAGAAGTCCTTCTGGTCGTGCCGCTCGGCGAGCCAGGACCACACCGGGCGGGTGAAGCCCGCGTAGCTCATGGTGCCCTGCCAGCCGTCGCCCTTGAGGGTGAGCGAGGCGTCGTGCTGGTGCTCGGCGAGCAGGACGGCGTCGGGGTTGGCGGCCCGGACGGTGGCCGCGGTGGTGGTGGCGACCTGCTGGTTGAGCTCCACCTCGCCGCGCCGGCCGGCCATCTGCGCCACGTCGACCCGCCAGCCGTCCAGGTGGAACGGCGCCTTGAGGTACTTGGCGATCACCGAGTCGGGGCCCTCGTAGAGGCGGCGGCGCAGTTCGGGCGAGCGGTGGTCGAAGGTCGGCAGGGTGCGCACGCCGAGGAAGGTGGCGTAGTCGTCCGGGCCGCCTTCGCCGAAGAAGTAGAAGCCGGCCTCGGGGCTGTGCGGGTCCTGCTGCGCGGCGCGGAACCAGTCGTGGTCGCTGCCGGAGTGGTTGAGCGTGATGTCGCCGATGACCTTGATGCCGCGCCGGTGGGCCTCGGCGGTGAGCGCGATGAGCGCCTCGTCGCCGCCGAGCGCGGGGTCGACGCGGTCGAAGGAGACGGCGTCGTAGCGGTGGTTGGAGCGGCCCTCGAAGAAGGGGGTGAGGTAGATGACGGTGGCGCCGAGGCGCTGGATGTGGTCGATCCTGCGGACCACGCCCCAGAGGTCCCCGCCGTACATCTGCTGGAGGGCGGCGGCGTCGCCGGTGTGCAGCGGGGTGTCCCAGTCGGCGGGGCGGGCCCAGGCGGCGAGGGGTGCGTCGCCGGCGCGGGCGTAGCGGTCCGGGAAGATCTGGTAGACCACGGCGTCGGCGGTCCAGGCGGGCGGGGCCGGGTGGGTGGTGAGGCGGAAGTCGGTGGCGTCGGGCAGGTCGTGGTCGTGCAGGCCGGCGGCGGTGAGCCAGCGCCCGCCGTCGGGGGTGTGCAGCCAGAACCGGTAGTTCATCTCCGGGTTGACCATCGTCAGGCGGGCCCGCCACCAGGTCGCGTCGGCGTCGGCGCGCTCGGGCACCGGTACGGCGGCCTCGAAGTGCGGTTCGCCGTCGGGGACGGAGCGCAGGAAGACCCGTTCCACCTCCTGTCCGGCCGGGATCCGGACCAGCAGGTCGACCTGCTGCCCGAGCCGGGGCGCGAGGTCGCCGACGTACCGCGCGGAGCCGTCGTGGTGCGGCTGGTGGCGGGCGGCGAGGCGGTGGCTGCGGGCCGTGTCCATGGAGCTCCTCGGTCGGGTGAACAGGCTGATGGAGGGCGGCGTTCCGCTTACCGGGGCCGACGAGGGAACCGTAACGGCGATGAAACTGTTGCGCAATACGTTGCTAAGATTGTTTCATCGGCCTCGTCGGCCCACGTCCGGGGATTTGTAAGATGCAGGCTCGACCAGGTCGGGAGGACCAATTGAGCGGCCCGTCACTACGGGACATCGCCGCCCGGGCAGGCGTCAGCGCCGCCTCGGTGAGCAGGGTGATCAACGACCGGCCGGGCGTCTCCGACGACACCCGCCTCAAGGTCGCCGAGGCCATGCGCGAACTCGGCTGGCAGCCCGACCAGGGCTACGACCCGCACCAGGGCGCACTGATCGGCATCGTCGTCCCCGAGCTCGACAACCCGGTCTTCCCGCTGCTCGCCTCCGCCATCGAGGTGCAGCTCGCCAAGCACGGCCTGACCGCCGTGGTCGGCACCTCCACCCGGCAGGGCACCGCCGAGCTGGGCTACATCGACGTCCTGCTCCGCAAGGGCGTGTCCGGACTGGTCCTGGTCTCCGGCCGGCACGCCAACCCGCACGCCGACCACGGCTTCTACCGGCTGCTGCACGAGCGCGGCATCCCGATGGTGCTGGTCAGCGGCAAGGTCGAGGGCCTGGCCGTGCCCACGGTCGCCACCGACGAGGCGATCGGCGCCCGGATCGCCGTCGCCCACCTGCGCGAACTCGGCCACCGCCGGATCGGCCTGGCCGGCGGCCAGGGTTACCTGCGCCCCTCCCTCAACCGGCTGGACGGCTACCGGCGGGCGATGCGCGAACTGCTCGGCGAGGACGCCCCCGCCGACTGGTACGCCGAGTCCTCGTACTCGATCGCCGGCGGCGCCGCGGCCGCCCGCCAGCTGCTCGACGCGGGCGTCACCGCGGTCATCGCCGGCAGCGACCTGATGGCCCTCGGCGTCGCCCAGGCCGCCCGCGAGGCGGGCCGCTCGGTGCCCGGCGACCTCTCCGTGGTCGGCTACGACGACTGCTACCTGGCCGCCCACAGCAACCCGCCGCTGACCACCGTGCGCCAGCCGATCCAGGAGATGGGCGCGGCGGTCGCCGAGGCCCTGTGGCGCCAGCTGGAGGGACACGGCGGGCAGGCCCGGGACTACCTGTTCACTCCGGAGCTGGTCGCCCGCGAGTCCACCGGCCGGGCACCCGGCTGACGGGCCACGACCGGCCGAGCGCGACCGGCGGCGTCAGGAGCGGGAGCGCACCCGACGGGGACTCAAGAGCGGGAACGACAAGGGCCGGGACGCCCGTCGCGCCCCGGCCCTCGGCGGTCCGTCAGTCGTTCGCCACGGTCGCGTACCGCGCGGTGCCCTCGGCCATCTGCTTCAGCGCGTCCTTGCGGTCCCGCTTCGACAGCTTGTCGATGTAGAGGGTGCCGAACAGGTGGTCGGTCTCGTGCTGCAGGCAGCGGGCGAAGAAGCCGGTGCCCTCGACCCGGATCGGCCGGCCGTCCTTGTCCACACCGGTCACCGCCGCGTACTCCGGGCGGGGCAGCTCGGCGTACGCGCCCGGCACCGACAGGCAGCCCTCGTTGCTGTCGTCCAGCACCCGCCGACGGTCCGCCGGGTACTCCTCCAGCTTCGGGTTGATCACGTGGCCGATGTGGCGCACGCCCTCGTCGTCCGGGCAGTCGTAGACGAAGACCTTCAGGTCCACGCCGATCTGATTGGCCGCCAGGCCCACGCCCTCGGCCGCGTACATCGACTGGAACATGTCGTCGATCAACGCGGACAGCTCACCGTCGAACGCGGTGACGTCCTTGACCTCGCGGTGCAGGACCGGGTTGCCCACCACGGTGATCGGGCGGGCGGTGCCCTTGGAGAGGTCCGGCTGCTCGCCGACCACCTTCAGCGGGGCCTCGTCGGCCGCCGACTCCTGGTCATGGTCGTGGTCGTGCTGGTGGTCCTGCTGCTCCGCCATCGCTGCTTATCCGCTTCCGCTTCCGAGAATGGTCCAGGTATTCGGCTCTCGCCGGGTACACCGCTCAAGGGTAAGCGGCGCGCTCAACAGACTTCTTCCAGATCGCGGTACGCCCGCGTGCCGGGCGAGGCCGCGGCCCAGCGGTCCAGCAGCGAGCGGACCAGCAGCGCGGGCGCGGCGATCCCGCACTCCCGCTCCACCAACCAGGACATCCCGGCGTCCCCGCCCTGGCTGAGGTGGCTGAGGTGTCCGGGGTGCGCGGCGTCGCCGTCGTCGTGCGGGTCGTGGTGGGCGGTGTTCCCGTCGTCCGTGGCCATCCGGCTCTCCGAGCAGGCCCGGCAGAGCAGCCGCACCGAGGACGTCCAGTCCTCCGCCGCGTAGCCGGCGTCCGCGACCACCCGCTCCAGCGCGTCCCGGTCCCCCGCCGTGGCGGCCTGGAGCAGCACCACGTAGGTCGGCACCGGGGACGGCGCCCACAGCTCGATCTCGTCGAACACCGGGTAGGCGACCCCGTCGGTGACCCGCTCGCCGTGCGGGGCGCCGTCGTGCAGCACCACCTCGCCCCAGCGGCGGCCGGAGGACGGCAGCGGGATGGACAGCACCTCGATCCGGGCCGGGTCCAGCCGGCGGCCCCACACCACCTCGGACTCGCCGTCCGGGGAGAGCCGCACCGGGGTGGTGCCGAGGTCCAGGCTGACCGGGCCGTCCTGCTGCCCGCCCGGGCCGCCGGGCAGCTTCAGCCCGTACGCCTGCCAGGCGCGGCGGGCCAGCGGCCAGTCCTGCAGGGCGGTCGCGGTGATGCCGAGGTTCCACCAGTCGGGGGCGCCGTGCTCGCGGTCCAGCAGGGCGACGGCCCGCAGTCCGGCCGAACGGGCCTGCTCCCAGTCCCGGCGGAACTTGTGCAGCAGGGCGAGGTTGAACCAGGAGTCGGACAGCCAGGGCTCCAGGTCGGCGGCCATCACCAGCAGCGCGCCGGCGTCCTCGTAGCGGCCGTCGCCGATCAGCGTGAAGGCCCGGTCGGTCGTCTGCCGCCAGGTGGCGGACGGCCGGTGCCGTGCCCGGTGGAAGATCCTCACGTTCGTCCCTGCCGTCGTCGTCCGCTCAAGTCCCGTACCGCCGCGTCCGGATCCACTTCCGCGGGGGTCCGGGGCACGGTGCCCCGGGTCGGTGTTCCACGCTACGACCGCATCCAACCACGCCCGCCCCCGCCCGCGCTCCCCACCGCCGAGGTTGGGGCCGCCCCTACCCAGCCTGCCCGCCCGGCCGCCCCGCCTCAACCCCGGCGCAGGCCCGCCGGTCGGCGGCGCTCCGCCGGAGCCCGGGTCAGCCCCCGGACTCAGGCCCGCGCCCGCGCCCGCCCGAGCCCTGGCCGCCCACCCGGGCCAGCGCGTCCACCACCCGGGCGTCGTACAGCCGGCCGCGCCCCAGCCGCAGCACCTCCAGCGCCTCCAGCCGGCCCGCCGCCTCGCCGACCCCGCGGCCGCGGGCCGCCGTCAGCAGGTCGTCGTGGGCGTTGGCCACCCGGATGATCCGGGCCGCCAGCGGCACCGCGCCGTCCCCGCCGGCCGTGCCGAGCACCGGATCGGCCAGCCGGGCGACCTGCTCGGCGACCTGCCGGGGCACCCCGGTGCGGCGGATCACCTCGCTGCCCAGCCGGGCGATCCGCTGCTGCTCGGCGCAGGGCAGCAGCGCGGTCGCGCCGTCCGGCACCGGCTCGACCAGCGACAGCTGGCCCACGTCGTGCATCAGCGCCGCGTACTCCAGCAGGGCGAGTTCCCGGGTGCCCAGCCCCAGCTCGCGCCCCAGCGCGCACGCCGTGTCCGCGACCCGGCGGGCGTGCCCGTGCGGGGTGTAGCCGGCCACCTCGGTGGCCCGGGCCAGGCTGGCGATGGTCTGCCCGGTGGTGGCCCGCACGGCCGCGGCCCGCCGGAAGGACACCTGGGCGAGCAGCAGCGGGGTGCAGAACAGCGGCAGCGCCCACAGCCCGACCTCGCCGGCCGCCAGGCTGACCAGCATCCCGGTGGCGACGATCGCCGAGCCGATCCCGAACAGCGAGCGCAGCTCGTCCTCCAGCGCCGCCGGGAACCGCAGCCCGCCCTCCAGACCCGCCGCCGACCGGCGCAGCAGCGCCGCCAGGGTCGCGTCGCAGAGCGCGGCCAGCGCGGCGACGGCGGTCAGGAACGCCCCGTACGCCGGGCCCTCGGGCGAGAAGCGGTCGACCAGTCCGCCGTTGTAGAGCGGCTGGAAGACGGCGGCGGCGAAGCCGACCCCGAGCAGCCGGCGGGCGGCGCTGTCCCGCCGGGCCGGGTCGGCCCAGGGCGGGCGCCGGTGCGAGCGGCCGGTGCGGGCCCGCCGGATCGGGCCCGGCCGACCCCGGCCCGGGCGGCACGCCCTGAGCCAGGGCAGCGCGAGGCCGGGCAGCCAGGCCAGCAGCAGGCCGACGCCGGTCACCGCGACCACCTGGAGCATCCCGTGCGCGGTGGGCACCCCGCGCAGCGGCCCGAGCAGGGCGTACGCCAGGGCGCCGGCCGCGCCGATCGGCGCCTGCTCGCGGTCGCCCGGAAGGGTGATCCGCACGCACTCGCCGAGCGCGATCAGCGCCGTGAACGCCAGCGCGACCCGCGCCCCGGCCACCCCGCGCAGCGCGACCGCGCCCACCGCGAACACCAGCAGCGCGGCCGCCGCCGCGTGCACCACGCGGGCCTCCCGGCCGACCGCGGTCACGGCTGCCCGGCCGTGGGGACGCTCCCGCCCTGCGCGGGCACCCGGCCGGGCGCCGCCCGGGCCGGCTCGGGCACCCCGAGCGGAATGTCGGGGACGGCCCGGATGCCGTCCCCGGGCGGCGGCAGCACCGGCTGCCAGTCGTGCCCGGCCAGCGCGTCGATCAGCGCCCGGACCATCACCGGGTCGAACTGGCTGCCCGAGCAGCGCTCCAGCTCCGCCACGGCCTCGGCGACCGGGCGGCCGCGCCGGTAGGAGCGGGTGGAGGTCATCGAGTCGAAGGCGTCGGCGACCGAGATGATCCGGGCGAACTCGGGGATCTGCTCGCCGACCAGCCCGCTCGGGTAACCCCGGCCGTCCATCCGCTCGTGGTGGTGCAGGATCCCGGCGTGCGCCTCGCCGAGGAAGGCGATCCCGCGCACCAGCTCGTACCCGTACACGGGGTGGATCTCGACGGCCCGCCGCTCCGCCTCGCTGAGGGGACCGTTTCTGCGCAGCAACTCGGTGGCCACGCCCAGCTTGCCGACGTCGTGCAGGATCCCCGCGAAGCGCAGGGTGCGCAGCCGCTCGGCCTCCATCCCGAGCTGACCGGCGATCAGCACCGACGCCCGGCCGACCCGTTCGCTGTGCCCGCGGGTGTACGAGTCCTTGATCTCCACGGCCTGCACCAGCGACTGCACGGTGGCCTGGTGGGCGTCCCGCTCGCGCTGCCCCTGGGCGAACACCCAGGCCGAGATCGACAGCGGCAGCAGCGCCAGCAGCGCCGCGAACGCCCCGTACGGGCCCTGCCAGAGCACGGCCACCATCAGCCCGCCGGCCGCGTGCACCAGCACCGGCAGCCCGCACACCGCGACCGCCCCGCGCAGCAGCACGACGGGCCGGCGGTCCTCCGCGAGCATCAGCATCGCGCCCACCAGCACCCCGTTGACCAGGCAGAACGTGACGACGGCGGCGAAGCCGGGCAGCAGCGCGGCCGGGAAGCGGGAGCCGAGCAGCAGTTGCGGCCCGTGCAGCAGGTGGAAGGCGGCCGCGGAGGCGAAGGCGCACAGCGCGAGCTGGGAGCCGTTCCACAGCCGGCGGGTCCGGCAGTCGCGCCCGGCCGGGCCGCCGAGCACCGCGGCGGGCACCGCGACCAGCGCGGCGGCGGCCGGCGGCAGCATCAGCACGCCGGCGAACAGCACCGGGAAGAAGGCGTTGACCCCGGGGCGGGAGAGCGCCCGCTCGGGCGGCGGCGGGCGGCGCAGCAGCCGGCGGACCAGACGCAGGCAGGGCGTCGGCAGGCCCTGGGCCAGCGACTCCCAGCAGCCGTGCAGGAAGGCCAGCAGCCCGACCTTGGGCCAGTCCACCGGGGCGCCGAGCCAGCGCGGGACCGCGGGCGGCACACCCGTCGGCAGCAGCGGCAGCAGGCAGCACAGCGCCGCCACCGGGACGGCCACCAGGTAGCGCATCGCCCCCTCCGGCAGGGCCGCGTCTTCGCCGTCGACAGCGATCTCGACCTCCCCGACGTCCAGGCCCGCGTTGCCTCAGCTCGCCGGGTGGAACGGCGGTGAGCGTCCGTCAGGAGGATAGGCCGCCACCCGGGCGCAGGGACGCATGATGGCGCGACGACGCTGCTGGCGCACCGCCAACTCACTCGAACGAGTGAGGGGCGCATGCAAGCACAAAGGGAGCGGCCCCGGGAGCGCACGCCCCCGGGGCCGTCTGACACCGTGTCCGGACCGCTCGGCCCGCCCTCGCCGGCAGGCCCGTCCGCTTGCTCCGCCCGGCTGTTGAACGACCGTCGAACGGCCGTCGAACGGCCGCCCGGCTACTCCGCCGGGGCGCCCGCCTCGACGGCGGCACCGCGGACCGTCGGCTCCTCCGGGGCCTCGCCGGCGCCCGGCGCCGGCCGGTCCGTCTCGACGTGCAACTCGACCGTGGTGTCGACGGCGACCACCACCTGCTCGCCCGAACGCTGCCCCGCCCGGATCGAGTCGATCCTGGCCAGCACCTTGCTGCGCAGGTCGGCCGGGGTGTCGTCGCAGCCGCAGGAGCGCTTGATCAGCGCCTTGATCGCCTGCTCCAGCCCGTACTGCTTCAGGCAGGGCGAGCACTCCTCGAAGTGCACCCGCAGCTTGGCGCAGTCGCCCTCGGCCATCTCGTTGTCGAGGAATTCGTAGAGGTGGTCGAGGACCTCGCCACACTCCGTGTCGTGCGGATCGCCGCAGCTCATGAGCCCGAGCCCTTCGCTTCCTGCCCTGCCCCGCTGCCGGCCGGGACGAGCCCGCGCTCACGGGCGTAATCCTCCAGCATGCCGCGCAGCTGACGGCGGCCGCGGTGCAGCCGGGACATCACCGTGCCGATGGGAGTACCCATGATGTCCGCGATCTCCTTGTACGCAAAGCCTTCTACGTCCGCGAGGTACACGGCGATCCGGAATTCCTCCGGAATGGCCTGGAGCGCGTCCTTCACATCGCTGTCGGGGAGGTGGTCGAGCGCCTGGGTCTCGGCCGAGCGCAGACCGGTCGACATGTGCGACTCGGCGCGGGCCAGCTGCCAGTCCTCGATCTCCTCCGCCGCCGTGCGCTGGGGCTCGCGCTGCTTCTTGCGGTACGAGTTGATGAACGTGTTGGTGAGGATGCGGTACAGCCAGGCCTTGAGGTTGGTGCCCTCGCGGAACTGGTGGAAGGACGCGTACGCCTTGGCGAACGCCTCCTGGAGCAGGTCCTCCGCGTCCGCGGGGTTGCGCGTCATGCGCAGCGCCGCCGAGTACATCGGATCCAGGTAGCCCAGGGCGTCGCGCTCGAAGCGCTCCCGCCGGGCCTCCTCGCTCTCCTGTGCCGACACCCGGAAGGTGTCCTCACCGATCGCCTCGGCCAGCTCCTCACCGGTGAGCGCCTCGCCCGTGGGCCGGCCCTCCTCCGGGCCCCGGCCCGGCTCGGCCTCGTGCTCGGTCCCGACGACCGGACCCACCTCCTCGGCATGGCGGGCACGACCCACGGCGGGCCGCCCCGAAATGGAGGATATCGGGCTGACGGGCTTCTCGCCCGCGGCAATCCAGTCGGACCAGGCGGGGCCGAACGCCGCGGCGGCCTCGCGCTGCTCTGACCGCTCGGGGCACGCGATCGAACCCATCTGCCCTGCCTCTCAACCGGGAATCGTGCTGACGAGAGTGCCAACCACCCCGACCCCGCCCGCATTCCCGCGCCCGCCCCGAAATCGCTCGTACGGGTGATCGAGCGGAAACCCCCCGCTCACGGCCGCCCCCACCGCCAGCGCCGCCTCAGACGACCCGCAGCACCCAGTCCCCGACCGCCCGGCAGATCGCCTCCAGCACCTCGTCCTGCCCCACCGGCGCCCGCTTGGGCACGTCGAAACCGTGCCCGCCGTACGGCACCGCCACCAGCTCGTGCCCGGTCGGCGGCTCCGGGAACTCCTGCGGCCCGCCGAACGGATCCGCCGTACCCTGCACCACCAGCGTCGCCACCCCCGACTCCAGCAGCTCCTGCGCCCGGCTCCTCTCCGGCCGGCCCGGCGGGTGCAGCGGGAACGCCAGCGCCACCACCCCCACCGCCCCGCTCTGCGCCCCGGTGCGGCAGGCCACCCGCGCCCCGGCGCTGCGCCCGCCGACCACCAGCGGCAGCCCCTGGCCGGCCAGCCGCCCGGCGACCGGGATCCAGCCGCGGTCCAGCGTGCGCGGCGCCGGGGCGAGCCGGTTGCCCGCCACCCGCCAGGGCTGCTCCACCAGCGCCACGGTGATCCCGCGCGCCGGCAGCGCCGCCGCCAGCGCCACCAGGTCCCGCGCCTCGATCCCGCCGCCCGCGCCGTGACCGAGCGCCAGCAGCGCCTTCGGCGCACCGGCCCGGTGGTAGGTGATCCGGGCGTCCCCCACCTCGGTGGGGACGAGTTCGGTGGTCATCGTCGGTCGCTCCAACCGGCTCAGGCTCCCTCAGCTGTCAGGACTCGATCGTGAATCGTCGGACGTCAGAACAGGGTGGTCTCGTACTCCGCCTCGGCCCACGGCTCCTTGAGCTCCGGTCCGTTGTTGCGGATGCTGCCGACCGCCGGCGACACCGGGGTGGCCAGCAGCGCACCGGGCGGCGGCGGTATCAGCAGCCGGCGCAGCTCGTCCGGGTCGTCCAGCCCCGGGTCCAGCCACTCGTCGTAGGAGCCCGGGTCCAGGAACAGCGGCATCCGCTCGTGGATCGGCGCCAGCGACTCCTCGGCGTCGGTGGTGACGATGGTGAAGGTCACCAGCCAGGCCGCCGGATGGTCGGCCGGCACCGTCCGGTCACGCCAGAACTCGTACAGCCCGGCCAGCGCCAGCGGGGTGCCGTCCGCCCGGGAGACGAAGAACGGCTTCTTGCGCGCCTTGCCGCGCTCCCCCGGCACCGTCTGCCACTCGTAGTAGCCGTCCACCGGCAGGATGCACCGGCGCGAGGCGAACGCCTGCCGGTACGAGGGCTTCTCGTGCACCGTGTCCGACCGGGCGTTGATCATCTTCACCGCCGTCTCGGCCGACCGCGACCACTGCGGCACCAGGCCCCAGCGCAGCACCCTCAGCTGGCGCACCGGCCGCGCCCGGCCCTTCGGCACCCGCTCCAGCACCACGAAGGCGCTGGTGGTCGGGGCGACGTTCCAGTTGGGGGCCAGCGTCTGCGCCGGATCCCACTGCTCGACGCCGAACAGCTCGACGATGTCCTCGGGCTTGCCACTGGCTGCGAAGCGACCGCACATGCGGGCCAGCTTGCCATGCCGGCCCCGCTCACCACTTCTTCATCCCGCCAGGAGAACCGTCCGCTCCCGCCCGCCCGTCCCCGCATGGGAGGCTGCCCCGAACGGCCCAACGCAGCGGACGGAGGCGGAGACGAGACGATGAGCGCACAACCCACCGACCAGAACCTCGGCGAACTGTGGAACCAGGTCACCGGCACCCAGCCCGCGCCGCCCGGCTGGCTGGTACTGGCCACCGCCGGCGCCGCCCTCCTCGCCGTCCTCGCCCGCCCGCTCTGGCACGTCACCCGCAACGCCGTGACCATCGCCCACGAAGGCGGCCACGGCCTGATCGCCCTCGTCACCGGCCGCCGGCTCGCCGGCATCCGGCTGCACTCCGACACCTCCGGCCTCACCCTCTCCTACGGCCGCCCCACCGGCCCCGGCATGATCCTCACCGCCGCCGCCGGCTACACCGCCCCCGCCCTGCTCGGCCTCGGCTGCGCCGCCCTGCTCTCCACCGGCCGGATCACCCTGCTGCTCTGGCTGGCCGTCGTCCTGCTGCTCGCCCTCCTGGTGCGCATCCGCAACGCCTTCGGCCTGTTCACCGTGCTGGTCGCCGGCGGCGCCTTCTTCCTGGTCTCCTGGTTCGGCAGCGCCGAGGTCCAGGCCGGCTTCGCCTACCTCGGCTGCTGGTTCCTGCTGTTCGGCGCCGTCCGCCCGGTCCTCGAACTCCAGCACCAGCGCCGCATCGGCTGGGCCCGCGACTCCGACGCCGACCAACTGGCCCGCCTCACCCACATCCCCGGCCTCGCCTGGATCACCGTCTTCCTGCTCACCGCCCTCGCCTGCCTCGCCCTGAGCGCGAGCTGGCTGCTCCAGCCCCTGTACTGACCCCCGCCCGCGGCGCGGGCCGACTGCTACAACCCCTGCACCGGGCCTCCCCCGTCCCGCCATGCGGTTGGCGCAGGGGCCGTTCCGGTACGGCCCCTAAACTTGGCCCCATGACCGAGACCCTGTGGCCCGCCCCCGTCGCGACCACCCCCGTTGACGCCACCGTCACCATCCCCGGCTCCAAGTCGGTCACCAACCGAGCCCTGGTGCTGGCGGCGCTCGCCGACGAGCCCGGCTGGGTGCGCCGACCGCTGCGCAGCCGCGACTCCCAGCTGATGGCCGACGGCCTGCGCGCCCTCGGCGTCGGCATCGAGGAGAAGGTCAACAACGACTCCGGCGGCACCGGTGGCGGCGAGGCCTGGCGGGTCATCCCGACCCCCGCGC
The DNA here is from genome assembly GCF_044760075.1 of Kitasatospora sp. NPDC098663. Lineage (NCBI taxonomy): Bacteria > Bacillati > Actinomycetota > Actinomycetes > Kitasatosporales > Streptomycetaceae > Kitasatospora > Kitasatospora sp. NPDC098663. Next base: position 42,849 of record NZ_JBIWAP010000023.1, read on the forward strand.
TGCGCGGCCCCGCCTCGATCGACGTCGGCAACGCCGGCACCGTGATGCGCTTCCTGCCCCCGCTCGCCGTCCTCGCCGACGGCCCCGTGCACTTCGACGGCGACCCGCGCAGCTACGAGCGCCCCCAGCACGGCGTGATCAACGCCCTGCGCGCGCTCGGCGCCCGGATCGACGACGGCGGCCGCGGCGCCTTCCCGCTGACCGTGCACGGCACCGGCGCGCTCGACGGCGGCCCGGTCGAGCTGGACGCCTCCTCCTCGTCCCAGTTCGTCTCCGCCCTGCTGCTCTCCGGCGCCCGCTACAACCAGGGCGTCGAGGTCCGGCACGTCGGCGGCCCGGTGCCGTCGCTGCCGCACATCCGGATGACCGTCGAGATGCTGCGCCTGGCCGGCGTCCAGGTCGACGCCCCCGAGGACGGCGGCGAGAAGGACGTCTGGCGGGTCACCCCCGGCGCCCTGATCGGCCGCGACCTGGTGGTCGAGCCGGACCTCTCCAACGCCGCGCCGTTCTTCGCCGCCGCCCTGGTCACCGGCGGCCGGGTCACCGTGCGCGACTGGCCCAAGCACACCAGCCAGCCCGGCGACCAGCTGCGCGAGATCTACACCCGGATGGGCGGCGCCTGCGAGTTCACCGACGAGGGCCTGCAGTTCACCGGCACCGGCCGGATCCACGGCATCGAGGCGGACCTGCACGACGTCGGCGAGCTCACCCCGGTGATCGCCGCCGTCGCCGCACTGGCCGACTCCGAGTCCCACCTGTACGGCATCGCCCACCTGCGGCTGCACGAGACCGACCGGCTCGCCGCGCTCGCCAAGGAGATCAACGACCTCGGCGGCGACGTCACCGAGACCGAGGACGGCCTGCGGATCCGCCCGCGCCCGCTGCACGGCGGCGTCTTCCACACCTACGAGGACCACCGGCTGGCCACCGCCGCCGCCGTGGTCGGCCTGGCCGTGCCCGGCGTCGAGGTGGAGAACGTGGCCACCACCGCCAAGACCCTGCCGGACTTCCCGAAGATGTGGGCGGAACTGCTCGGCGAAGCGGTGGCGGACGCCTGAGCGGAGACTGAGCACATGCGCCGCTACGGCAAGGACGCCGACGAGGACGACATCCGCAACCGCCCCGCCCGCCGGGGCTCCCGGCCGCGGACCCGGATCCGGCCCAAACACGAGGACGCCGCCGAGGCGATGGTGCTGACCGTCGACCGCGGCCGGCTGACCTGCCTGATCGACCCGGGCACCAAGCAGGAACGCGAGATCGTCGCCATGAAGGCCCGCGAGCTGGGCCGCAAGGGCGTCGTCGTGGGCGACGTGGTCAACATCGTCGGCGACCTCTCCGGGGACACCGACACGCTCGCCCGGATCGTCCGGGTCGAGGAGCGCAGCTCGGTGCTGCGGCGCACGGCGGACGACGACGACCCGTACGAGCGGATCGTCGTCGCCAACGCCCAGCAGCTGGCCATCGTCACGGCGCTGGCCGACCCGGAGCCCCGCCCCCGGCTGATCGACCGCTGCCTGGTGGCCGCGTACGACGCGGGCATGGAGCCGCTGCTGGTGCTCACCAAGGCCGACCTCGCCCCGGCCGAACCGCTGCTGGAGTCGTACGCGCCGCTCGGCATCGACTACGTGGTCACCCGTCGGGACGACCTGGAGACGGAGGGCGCCGAGGCCGTCCGCGCGCACCTGCGCGGGCTCTCCACGGTGTTCATCGGCCACTCCGGCGTCGGCAAGACCACCCTGGTCAACGCCCTCGTCCCGGACCACCAGCGGCAGACCGGCCGGGTCAACGCGGTCACCGGGCGCGGCCGGCACACCACCGTGTCCGCCCTGGCGCTGCGGCTGCCCCCGCCGCCCGGGGCCAAGCCGGGCTCCAAGAAGGCGCTGGACCCGGGCTGGGTGATCGACACCCCGGGCTTCCGCTCCTTCGGCCTCTCGCACATCGACCCGTCCCGGGTCATCCACGCCTTCCCCGACCTGGAGCCCGGCACCGTCGACTGCCCGCGCGCCTGCAGCCACGACGAGCCGGACTGCGCGCTGGACGCCTGGGTCGCCGGCGGCCACGCCGAGGGCGCCCGGCTCTACTCGCTGCGCCGCCTGCTGGCCAGCAAGGAGGCCCGCGAGGGCGACTGACCCGGGCGGCGGTTTTACCGTCCCATGGGGTTTCCCGACCGTTCGAGGTGTCGGACCGCGCCGGCCTGGCGATCATAGGAAGGTCGGGCCACAGCGCGGTCCGACCCGTCGATCGACAGGGAGGGCACGCGATGGCATGGGCCTTGGTGGTCCTGGCCGGCCTGCTGGAGACCGGCTTCGCGATCAACCTCAAGCTCAGCGAGGGCTTCACCAAGCTCTGGCCCACCATCAGCTTCTGCGTGTTCGCCCTGGGCAGCTTCGGCCTGCTCACGCTGTCCCTGAAGAGCCTGCCGGTCGGCCCCGCCTACGCGGTGTGGACCGGCATCGGCGCGGCCGGCACCGCCATCTACGGCATGGTCTTCCTGGACGAGACCACCTCGGTGCTGAAGCTGGTCTCGATCTCCCTGGTGATCGCCGGCGTGATCGGCCTCCAGCTCAGCGGCTCGGCGCACTGAGCGGCCGTCCCGGCCCGCGAGCCCGGCTGTCCCGATCCGGGCGGGATCGCTAGGGTTTCGGACATGGCCGACTACCACGACGATCTCCGACTCGCCCACGTCCTCGCCGACTCGGCCGACTCGGTCACCCTGGAGCGCTTCCGCGCCCTCGACCTGAAGGTCGAGACCAAGCCCGACCTCACCCCCGTGAGCGACGCCGACAAGGCCGCCGAGGAGCTCGTCCGCAGCGTGCTGCAGCGCGCCCGCCCGCGCGACGCGGTGCTCGGCGAGGAGTTCGGCCTCCAGGGCTCCGGCCCGCGCCGCTGGGTGGTCGACCCGATCGACGGCACCAAGAACTACATCCGCGGCGTCCCGGTCTGGGCGACCCTGATCGCCCTGCTGGAGGACGGCCCGGACGGCGTCGAGCGCCCGGTGGTCGGCATCGTCTCCGCCCCCGCGCTGCAGCGCCGCTGGTGGGCGGCCAAGGACCTCGGCGCCTACGCCGGCCGCAGCCTCACCAAGGCCTCCCGGATCCACGTCTCCGGCGTGTCCCGGATCGAGGACGCCTCCTTCTCCTACTCCTCGCTCTCCGGCTGGGAGGAGCGCGGCCGCCTCGACCCCTTCCTGGACCTCACCCGCGCCTGCTGGCGCACCCGCGCCTACGGCGACTTCTGGTCCTACATGATGGTGGCCGAGGGCGCGGTCGACATCGCCGCCGAGCCCGAGCTGTCGCTCTGGGACATGGCCGCCAACTGCGTCATCGTCGAGGAGGCCGGCGGCCGCTTCACCGGTCTGGACGGCGTGCCCGGCCCCGGCGGCGCCGACGCCGTCGCCAGCAACGGCATCCTCCACGAGGAGACCCTGCGCCGCCTGAGTGTCTAGGCCCTGTCCGGCCGCTTGAACATGGTGCGGGCCCGGTCGACCAGTCCTCTGGTCGACCGGGCCCGCCGCTCGTCGGGGCGCGTCCCGGCTACTGCTTGCGCAGCTCCCGGACGGCCGCCTCCAGCCGCTGCCCGTAGTCGGCGTCGGCCTTGCGGAAGTTGTCGACCGCCCGCTCGACGATGTCCTCGCGGTCGGCGGAGACCTTGGCGATGAAGCCGGCCAGGTTGGCGATCAGCCGCTGCTTCTCGTCCTCCGAGAACAGCCGGTACAGGTTGCCGGCCTGCACGAAGTCGTCGTCCTCGGCGTGCGAGGGCGCCTCGTGGTTGCCGGTGGCACCGGTGACCGCGGTGGCGGCCCACAGCGGGCGGCCGGTCTGCACCGGGCCGCCGAAGCTGTTCGGCTCGTAGTTCTTCTGGCGGCCGTGGCGGCCGTCGTACAGGTGGCCGTCGCGGCTGTTGGTGCGCGCCTCGGTGGCGTGCGGGCGGTTCACCGGCAGGTGGTCGGCGTTGATGCCGACGCGGTAGCGGTGGGCGTCCGCGTACGCGAACAGGCGGCCCTGCAGCATCTTGTCGGGGGACGGGCCGATGCCGGGCACGAAGTGCGACGGGGAGAAGATCGACTGCTCGACCTCGGCGAAGACGTTGTCGGGGTTGCGGTTGAGCTCCAGCCGGCCGATCTCGACCGGCGGGTAGTCGGCGTGCGGCCAGACCTTGGTGAGGTCGAAGGGGTTGAAGCGGTACTGCGCCGCGTCGGCCGCCGGCATGATCTGGACCTGCACGGTCCAGCTGGGGAACTCGCCGCGCTCGATCGACTCGCGCAGGTCGCGCTGGTGGCTGTCCGGGTCCTCGCCGGCCAGCCGGTTGGCCTCGTCCTGGGTGAGGTTCCTGATGCCCTGGTCGGTCTTGAAGTGGTACTTGACCCAGAAGTGCTCGCCGGCCTCGTTCTGCCACTGGAAGGTGTGCGAGCCGTAGCCGTTGAGGTGGCGGTAGCTGGCCGGGATGCCGCGGTCGCCGAACAGCCAGGTCACCTGGTGGGTGGCCTCGGGCGACAGGCCCCAGAAGTCCCAGACGTTGTCCGCCTCCTGGGAGCCGGTGTACGGGTCGCGCTTCTGGGTGTGGATGAAGTCGGGGAACTTCACGGCGTCCTTGATGAAGAACACCGGGGTGTTGTTGCCGACGAGGTCGTAGTTGCCCTCCTCGGTGTAGAACTTCAGCGCGAAGCCGCGCGGGTCGCGCACCGCGTCGGCCGAGCCGAGGTTGCCGGCCACCGTGGAGAACCGCAGGAAGACCTCGGTCTGCTTGCCGACCTCGGACAGGAACGAGGCCCGGGTGTAGGGCGTCAGGTCGGCGGTCACCGTGAAGGTGCCGTAGGCCGCCGCGCCGCGGGCGTGCACCACGCGCTCCGGGATCCGCTCGCGGTTGAAGTGCGCGAGCTTCTCGAAGAGCTGCTGGTCCTGGATGAGCGCCGGGCCGCCGGGGCCCGCGGTCTCGGTGTTCTGGTTGTCGGCGACGGGGGCACCCGCCTCCGTGGTGAGGGTGGGGCGCAGCTCGTCCTGGGTCGTCATAAGAGGGCCTCCGCGTTATCCGGTCGTGACGACTCGATCCTAACTTGGACTTTGTCCAAGTCAACACTGGAACCAATCTCAGAGCGTGACTTATCCTGTTCCCATGAGCGACCTGCTGGAACGACTTCGCGGACGCGGCTGGCGGCTGACCTCACAGCGCCGGGTCGTGGCCGAGGTCCTCGACGGCGACCACGTGCACCTCACCGCGGACGAGGTGCACGCCCGCGCCGTCGCCCGCCTGCCCGAGATCAGCCGCGCGACCGTCTACAACACCCTCGGCGAACTGGTCGGCCTCGGCGAGGTCCTGGAGGTCGCCACCAACGGACGCGCCAAGCGCTACGACCCCAACGCCCACCGCGCCCACCAGCACCTGGTCTGCTCCGGCTGCGGCGCCATCCGCGACGTCCACCCGCACGGCGACCCGCTCGCCGCCCTCCCGGCCGGCGAACGCTTCGGCTTCACCGTCACCACCGCCGAGGTCACCTACCGCGGCCTCTGCCCGGACTGCACGGGCACGCCGTAACGGCACCGACCGACCGGCGGGAACCGCCGGACACGCCCTACGCGCTCAGCTCCGCGTGCAGCGCGCCCAGCAGGCGCCCGGCCCGCTCCGCCACCTCGGCCGGCCCGTAGTCGGCCGCCCGGCGGCACCAGTTCTCCGCCTGCACCGGCTCCCCCCGGCGCAGCGCCAGCAGCGCCAGGCGCAGCGCCGCCCGCCCGTGCCCGGCGTCGGCCGCCCGGGTGTACCAGAGCATCGCCTGCGCCTCGCGGTCCTGCCGGGCCAGCAGCAGCCCCAGGTTGAAGGCGGCGCTGCGGCTGCCGGCCTCGGCCGCCCGCCGGTACCAGCTCTCGGCGATCTCCAGCGCGCCGCGCTCGGCCGCCCGCACCCCCATCCGCACCTGCGCCCGCCGGTGCCCGGCATCGGCCGCCAGCGCGTACCAGTGCTCGGCCTCGGTGTCCGCGTCACCGCGCCGGTCCAGCACCGAGGCCAGCCGGAACGCGCCCTCCGCCGACCCGCCGGACGCCGCCTGCCGGTAGCGCTCCAGCGCGCCGGCCAGGTTGCCCCGCTGCTCCTGGGCGACGGCCAGTTGCAGCGCGGCCTCGCCGTGGCCCTCGGCGGCGGCCCGCGCGTACCACTCCTGGGCCTGCCGCTGCTCGCCGCGCCCGGCGTGCAGCACGCCCAGGTTGAACGCGCCGTCCACGCTGCCGGCCTCGGCCGCCTTGGAGAACCACGGCTCGGCGCCGGTCTCCTCGCCGCGCTGCAACAGCACCACGGCCAGCGCGTTGCAGGCCTCCCGGTGCCCGGCGTACGCGGCCCGGCGGTACCACTGCTCGGCCTGCTGGTCCCGGCCGGTGGCGACGCAGAGCAGGCCGAGGTTGAAGGCGCCGTTCTGGTCGCCCGCGTCCAGGGCGGTGCGGTACCAGTGCTCGGCCTCCTTGGACTCGCCGCGCCCGGCGTGCAGGGCGCCCAGCGCGTTGGCGGCGTTGCCGTCGCCGGCCTCGGCGGCCTCCCGCCACCACTCGGCGGCGGCGGCCAGGTCCCCGGAGTCGCGCAGCAGGAAGCCCAGCGCGCAGGCGGCGCGCGGCTCGCCGTTCTGCGCGGACTGCCGGTACCAGCGGGCGGCCTCCTCCAGCAGCGGCTGGTCGGTGGCGGCGCGCTCCTCCAGCAGCACGCCCAGGCGCAGCGCGGCGCGGGCGTGGCCGCGGGCGGCGGCGGTGCGGTACCAGGCCTCGGCGATCTCCTTGTCCCCGGCGGCCTCGCGCATCCGGGCCAGCCGGTAGGCGGCCTCCCGGTGCCCGGCGTCGGCGGAGACCTTGAACCAGCGCTCGGCGCGCACGTCGCGCCGGTGCTCCATCAGGTCGCCCAGCGCGTAGGCGCCGAGCGGGTGGCCGTGGTCGGCGGCGAAGTGCAGCCAGTACTCGGCGGCCTCCTCCTCGCCCTGGTCGCGCAGTTGGAGCCCGAGCGCGTGCGCGGCGGGGGCGCTGCCGGCCACCGCGGCCTGGCGCCACCACTGGGCGGCCTCGGCGCGGTGGCCCTGCTGGTGCAGCAGCACGCCGAGGTTGTTGGCGGCGGCGCGCGTTCCGGCGGCCGCGGCGGCGCGCAGGTAGGGCTCGGCGTCCTCCAGGTCGCCGCGGCGCAGCAGCAGGGTGCCGAGCCGGCTGGCGGCGTCCTGGTCGCCGTCGTCGGCGGCCTGCCGGTGGCGGGCCTCCAGCGCGGCGCTCTCGCGGGCGGCCAGCGCGGTCTCGAAGCTGGTGGTGTCCAGACCGGCCGGGTCGAGTGCGGCGGCGTTCGGGCCGTCGGCGGCGCCACCGTCGGGCCCGTACGGGCGGACGGCGTCAGCGAACTGACGGGTGGGCACCCGGACCAGGCTGTCGGGGCCGTAGCCGGCGACCGGGGGGCGCTCGGACAGGCCGCTGGTGCGCTGGGCGGGCAGGGCTCCGGGGCGGCTCTCGGGGCTCTCCGCCCAGGCGTCGGTGTCCGTCTCGGTGGCCGCCGCGGACTTGGTGCCTGACCCGTACTTGCCGATCAGCCTCATGCCGACTCCCGCTCCCCCAGAGTGTCGCGGCATCGTGCCCCGGCCCGCGGCCGGGGGGACCCCCAGGGGAGGCGCCGGAACCGACGGCCGATCAGCAGCCGCGCACCGTCCCCCATGTGTCCCATCGTCGCACCACCCGCAACCCGCGTACACCTGCCCCGGCCGAATTCGGGCGGGGCCGACCCGAAGCCGACGAAATTGCTTCGGCGCTTTGTCGATTTCCCGACACTCGGGCCTCACAAACCCCGTGCCGTCGTCGTTGGCGACGGTTGATGGTACCGGAGCGGTTCCCGCCGCTTCGGGGGGAAAACACCAGAGGCCCGGAGGAAGAATCCTCCGGGCCTCTGGCCACTGAGTAGCGGGGACAGGATTTGAACCTGCGACCTCTGGGTTATGAGCCCAGCGAGCTACCGAGCTGCTCCACCCCGCGTCGGTGGTTAAACCATAGCACGGGCGCGGGGTGGAACAGCAATCGGTTGCCGCAGCTCAGCGGGCCACGGCTGCGGCTACGGCTACGGCTACGGCTGGCCGGACGGCGATCCGGTCGGCGTCGCGCCCGGGGTCGCGCCCGGCGTCGGGGCCTGCGCCGGGCTCCCGCCGCGGGCCGCCTCGGCCGCCTTCAGCGCATCGCCCAGCGCCTTCTGGGCGTTGCCGTAGGCCACCCAGTCGCCGTTCTTGAACGCGGTCTGGCTGTCGTTGTACGCCTTCTCCGCGTCCCCGAGCGCCTTCTGCAGCTCCGGCGAGATCGTCCCGCCCGGCGTCGCCGTCCCCGGACTCGTCGGCGTTCCCGGGTTGGTGGGCGTTCCCGGGTTGTTGGGCGTGGACGGCGCGGTCGGCGTGGTCCCCGGGGCCGCCCCGGCGAACACCTTCTTCAGCGCGTCCTCCAGGGTGTTCTCGAACGCCACGTTGTCGTTCCCGTACACCGCCAGCACCTTCTGCAGCGTCGGGTACTTGGCGCCGCGTCCGCGCACGTACACCGGCTCGACGTTGAGCAGCCCGCCGCCGACCGGCAGGGTCAGCAGGTTGCCGTACTCCAGCTCGGTGTCACCGCCGCTCTTCAGCGCGAAGATCTGCGAGGCCACCTCCTGCCGGGAGTTGAACGTCGACTGCACCAGGCCGGGGCCGGGGGCGCTGTTGTCCCCCGAGATCTTCAGGATGCGGATCTTCCCGTAGTCCGGCCCCGGGTCGGCGTTGACGGCCATGAACGCGGCCAGGTTCGGGCGGCCGTTGGGCACGAAGGTCGTGGTCAGCGAGAAGCTCGCCGAGGTGACCTGCGGGTCCGGCATCCGCACCGTCACGTAGTACGGCGGCTGGACCTGCTTGGTGTCACTGGTCGGGTCGACCGGGATCTGCCAGATGTCGCTGCCGTTGAAGAAGGAGTTGGCGTCGGTCACGTGGTACTGGCCGAGCAGGTCGCGCTGCACCTTGAACATGTCCTGCGGGTAGCGCAGGTGCGGCAGCAGCGTGCCCGGGATGTCCGCCTTCGGCTCGACGGTGCCGGGGAACGCCTTCATCCAGGTCTTCAGCACCGGGTCCTGCTCGTCCCACTGGTAGAGCTTCACCTCGCCGGTGTAGGCGTCCACCGTGGCCTTGACCGAGTTGCGGATGTAGTTGACCTGGTTGGCGACGGTCAGCAGCTCACCGCGCTGGTTGGTCAGCGAGTCCTTGGTCGCGGTGCCCAGCGTCGTCTTCGACGAGAACGGGTAGCCGTCCGAGGTGGTGTAGCCGTCCAGCACCCAGACCACCCGGCCGTCCTGCACCACCGGGTACGCGTCGGCGTCGATCGACAGCCACGGGGCGACCTTCTCCACCCGCTCCTTCGGCGTCCGGTTGTAGATCACCTTCGCGCCGTCGGTGATCGCTCCCGCGTACAGGATCTGCGGCTCGGCGAAGCGCACCGCGTACGCGGCCCGGGTGATCGGGTTGTCCAGCGAGACACCGCTGTTGCCGGTGTAGGTGTACTCCTTGTTCTCGCCGGTCTTGGTGGTGTAGTCGATCTCCTTGTTCGAGCCGCCGACGATCGAGTACGACGTCGTCTTCTCGCCGTAGTAGATCCGCTGCTGGTAGTCGCCCAGCGCGCCGGTGGCCGGCAGGCCGGACTCGGTGAACACCGGCTCGCCCTTGTCGCTGACCTGGTTGCCCTTGGCGACGACCGCGCCGTAGCCGTGGGTGTACTTGAAGTGGTCGTTGATCCAGTTGCGCTGCACGCCGTTGAGGTCCAGCTCGCGCAGGCCGATCACGGTGTCCTGCTTGTCCGTGCCGGAGCCGTAGCGGTCCACGTCCAGGGTGTTCGGGAAGGCGTAGTAGTTGCGCTGCTGCTCGATCGACTGGAAGGTCGGCGAGACGACGTTCGGGTCCAGCAGCCGGATGTCGGAGATGGTCTGCGCGTCCGGCTTGAGCGCCTCGGCCGTCGTCGACCCCTGCGGGCTGTACTGGGTGGTCTGCGCGTCCGCGATCCCGTACGCCTGCCGCGTCGCGTCGATGTTCTTCTGGATGTACGGCGTTTCCTTGGCCTGCTCGTTCGGCTTGACCTGGAACTGCTGCACGATCGCCGGGTACAGCCCGCCGATCAGCACCGCCGACAGCACCATCAGCCCCAGCCCGATCAGGGCCGGCGCCCAGGTGCGGCGCACCGGCGTCAGGAAGAACAGCAGCGCGCAGATGATCGCCACGAAGAACAGGATCGTCTTGGCCGGCAGGAACGCGTTGGCGTCCACGTAGCGCAGGCCGGTCCAGCCGGAGACCCCCTTGTAGGAGCCGGTCTTCACCGCCAGCGCGTACCGGTCCAGCCAGTACGCCACCGCCTTCAGCAGCACGAACACGCCCAGCAGCACCGCCAGGTGCCCCTGCGCGCCCGCGCTCGCCCGACGGCCCGGGCCCTGCAGCCGCAGCCCCCCGTACAGGTAGTGCACCAGCGCCGAGGTCAGCAGCGAGACGATCACCGCGCTGAACGCGAAGCCCAGCACGAACTCGTAGAACGGCAGGTCGAAGGCGTAGAACGAGACGTCCATGCCGAACTGGGCGTCCTTCTCACCGAAGGGCGTCGCGTTCGTCCACATCAGCCAGGTCCGCCACTGGCCGGACGCCGCGGCGCCCGCCACCAGGCCGATCACCAGCGAGACCCCGATCAGCGCCCAGCGCTTGAACGGCGCCAGGCCCGACCGGTAGCGGTCCAGGCTCTGCTGCTCGACCGACATCGCCGACAGCGGCGGCCGCAGCCGGTGCGCCAGCCAGACGTTGAAGCCGACGATCACCGCCATCAGCAGGCCGAACACCGCGAACAGGCCGATCTTCGTCCACAGCTGCGTGGTGAACACCGAGGAGTAGCGGACGGACCTGAACCACAGCCAGTCCGTCCAGAACCCGGCGAACATGACGAACAGCAGGAACAGCACCGCGAGCACGCCCAGGGTCAGCAGGGCCACCCGCGCCCGCCGGGAGGGCGGCCCTACCCTGCGCCGGAAACCCGGCCCTGAGCGTTCCGGCATCTGGAATACCACGGTGGCACCTCAGCTGTGTCGTCTGGAGTCACTGGAGTCAGTCGGTCTTCAGGGAAACTTAACCAGGCTTTGGCCGAGTTCCCACCGTTAGCAGACGGTTACGACGACGTTCCCCGTCCCGGCCGTTCCCCGGCCCACTCGCGGCGCCCGGCGCCCGGGCCCCCGCCCGGCGTGTGAGGATTGAGGCATGTCCGACGCGTCCAATGCACTCAACTCCCCCGGCTCCCCCGACGACGTCTCCAAGCTCCCCGCCGCCACCCCGCTCACCCGGGCCGCGCTGGAGATCGACGAGTACGCCGCCACGCTCGGCTGGGACCTCCCGGCCCGGCTGTTCGCCCTGGTGGACAGCACCGCCCTGCGCAAGGCCGACCCGAAGATCGCCGCCCAGCTCGGCCTCGCCGACGACGACACCGCCGGCCTCACCCCGGTCGAGCAGGACGAGCTGCCGGCCGGCATGGAGCTGGACAAGTTCCTCGGCACCATCGCCTGGCCCGACGCGGTGGTCGGCTGCGCCCTGGTCGTCGAGCGCCTGATGCTGCCGCCGGGCTCCGAGCAGACCCGCCCGCGCAACGCCAGCGACGCCCAGCTCGCCGAGTGGGTGGCCAACCACCCCAAGCGCGAGGAGGTGCGGATCACCGCCGCCGTGCTGCGCAACGGCAAGAAGGAGATCGCGCTGCGGCTGCGCTCCAAGGACGTCGCCCGTGAGGTGCTGACCGGCCCGGACCTGGTGCCCGGCCTGACCGCTGCGCTGCTGGCGACCTTCTCGTAGCCCCCGGCCGCCCCGGCGGCCGCCCTTCAGGTTCACCGCACGACGTCACGGCATTACGTCACGGCACTACTTCACGGCACTACTTCACGGCGCAGGACGGCAGCGCGGAGGTCTGCCCGGAGCGGATCTGCTCCAGCGACTTCAGCGCGCCGTCCAGCGTGTCCGTCTTGATCAGGTTCAGCCCGGACGGGACGTTCTTGGTCGCCTCGGCGCAGTTCGAGGACGGGGTGAAGAAGTACTCGGCACCGGCGTCCCGGGCGGCGATCAGCTTCATCGATATCCCGCCGATCGGGCCGACCTTGCCGTCGTCATCGATGGTGCCGGTGCCCGCCACGAACCGGCCGCCGGTGAGGTCGCCGCCGGGGGTGAGCTTGTCGATGATGCCGAGCGAGAACATCAGCCCGGCGCTCGGCCCGCCGACGTCCTGGAGGCCGATGTCGATCTGGAACGGGTAGGTGTGCCGGATCGTGGTGCCGATGCCGACCACCGCGAGTTCCGCCCGCTCGGCCGGGGCCTTCGGGTCGAGGTCCTTGGCCCGCACGGTGGGGACGGTGACGTCGGTCCGGTCGCCCGGGTTGGCGCCGCCGTTGCCGGTCGCGTCCTTGACCCGCGGGACGACGGTGAAGACCACCGACTCGCCCGGCTTGTGCTTGGTGACCGCGGCCACCACCTGCTCGGCCGTGCTGACCGGAGTGCCGTCGACGGCCACGATCTGGTCGCCCGCGTGCAGCCGGCCCTCCGCCGGGGCCCCCGCCGTGACCGATTTGATGATCAGCTCGGTGCCGACCGGGATGCCCATCTGGTTGAGCGCGGCGGTGCGGGCGCTGTCCTCGGAGGAGGCGAACTCCTCGGCGTTCTGCTTCTTGGCGTCGGCGTCCGTCTGCCCCTTCGGATAGACGTTGTCGTGCGGCACCACCAGCACGTCGTCGCGCAGCCACCCGACCACCGCGTTGACCAGGCTGGGCTCGTACTTGGCCCCGGTGACCTGGACGGTGGTCATGTTGAGGTGCCCGGTGGTCGGGTACGAGTCGCGCCCGGTGATGGTGATCACCGACTTGCCCCCCTGGTTGCCGAGCGTGTTGTACGTCGGCCCCGGGCTCATCTCCGTGTACGGCACCTTCATCAGCACCGAGACGCAGAGCAGCGCTATGAGCAGCAGGGTGGCAGCGAGCATCGTCGCGGAGCGGCGTGGCATGCCTCGACAGTACGGGACGCGGATGAGCGGGCGCCCCCCGGGCTACCGGCCGGAACCGTCCTCGGAGGCGGCGCTCCCGGCGGTGGTGCGTTCCATCGCGGCCATGAAGCGCCGGTGCTCGGCGAGCGAGGCGGGGTCCCCCGTGGCTCTCGGGGCTCGCTGGGCCCAGCCCGCCCACAGGGCGGCGAGCAGGACGGCGATGACCGGAATGATCAACCAGGCGAGCGCACCCATATCAGTACTCCCAGCTCGTCGTGTCTACGAGCAGATTAACCACTCCGGCGGACAACGCGGGCGGCGCCGTCCGGGTTACGGGACGGCCGATCGGCTCACTGCCAGGGAGTATTCGGCCCACTGACCCGGACCCGTTCGAGTGAGAGCCCGGCCCGCCCGGCATGTTCGTCGCGTTCTGTGCACAAGTGGCGACTCTCCGCAGCGATTCGCCCCTTCCCGGTCCGCCCCGGTCCAGTCCGGTCCGGCCCGGCCCGGTCCACCGGGGCGCCCGGGTCAGCAGCTGCCGGCGCCGACCCACTCCTCCTCGCCGTCGGTGAAGACCTGGTGCTTCCAGATCGGCACCTCGTGCTTGAGGTCGTCGATCAGCCGCCGGGCGGCCGCGAAGGCCTCGCCCCGGTGGGCACAGGACACCGCGACGATCACCGCCTTGTCGGTGATCTCCAGCCGGCCGACCCGGTGCACCGCGGCCAGCGCCCGCACCGGGAAGTCGGCGACGACCTTCTCGGCGATCCGGCGCATCTCCTGCTCGGCGGTGGGGTGGCAGCTGTATTCCAGCGCGGTGACCGACTTGCCGCCGTCGTGGTCGCGGACCGTCCCGACGAAGACGGTCGTCCCGCCGGCCGCGTCGTCGCCGACCGCCTCGTACACCTCGTCCAGCGAGAGCGGGGTGTCGCGGATGGCGAGCAGGCGGATGGGGTCGTGGTTCTCGGACATGCCCCCATGATTCCCCATCCCGGGTGGTTTGAGGCAAGCAGGTTCCGCATCACGATGACGGAATTCCGCATCGTGAGAAAACCTGCCCGTCCCTCGGGGCCACCGGCCTCAGAAGCGGCGCCGCTTGCGGGCCCGGCGCACCAGCGCGGCCGTACCGACCAGCGCCACCGTCGCCCCGGCCGCCCCCAGGCTGGTCGCGGCCTCCTTGCCGCCCAGCCGGCGCCCGGCCACCGCGTGCTTCCCGGCGACCTGGCCCAGCAGCTCGGCCAGCACCTGCTCGTTGCTGTGCTCCGGCCGCCAGCCCGCCTCGTGCAGCCGGCTGCCGGACACCACCCACGGGTACATCGTGTACGCCAGGTCCCCCGCCGGGGCCGGGGTCAGGCCCAGCCGGTGCAGCCGGGCCGCGGTGCCCAGCGCCAGCGAGGCCGGCAGCTCCATCCGCCGGATCCCCGACAGTCGCTCCACGTCCTCCTGCTCCAGCCAGCCGTCGCAGCCGACCGTCACCTCGCCCTCCACCAGGCCCAGCGCCGCGTACTCCAGCGCCGCCGCCAGGTCGTCCACGTGGCAGAACTGCCAGCACGGGCGGGAACCGGCCACCACCAGCAGCCGCGGCGCCTCGAAGTGCCGGGTCAGCACGGTGTCCACGCCGGGGCCGACCACCACCGCCGGACGCAGCACCGTCACCTGCAGCCCCGGGTGGGCGCGCGGCGCCCGGCGGGCCAGGCGCTCGATCTCCAGCAGGTCCCCGACCAGCGAGGCCTCCTCGGTCGCCCGCAGCTCGGAGTCCTCGGCCAGCGGCACCTCGTTGTCGGCCAGCGCGCCGTAGACCATCGCGGAGGTGCAGAGCACCACCCGGTGCACCCCGGCGGCCGCGGCCGCCGTCAGCACGGTCTGCGCGCCGCGCACGTTGTAGGCGCTGCGGGCGCGCGGATCCGACTCCATACCGAAGTCCATCGCCAGGTGCACCACCACGTCCACGCCGGACAACCGCTCGGCCACCGCGGGGTCGCGCACGTCCAGCACCCGCCACTGCACACCCGGCACCTCGCCGCGCCGGTCGTCCACCGCCAGCACCCTGCGCACGTGCGGCGAGGCGACCAGACGGGCCGCGACCCGTTCGCCGATCACGCCGGCGGCACCGGTGACGGCCACGGTCAGCGGCCGTCCGCCGTAGGCTGGAGGCGGCGACGCCGTGATGTCCGGGGCGTCCTCGTCTCCGGTCAGCCCAGAGCGAACGTCCGAAGGCGGGGAACTCACCGACCATCCTCCACGGTTAGCTTATGTGCGTACGGACGTGTGTCACGTACGTCCATCCTGCCCGAGGCGAAGGCCCGGCGGTGCACCCGGCGCGGGCCTGCCGCACTGGAGCCGCCCACGAGTCCCCCACTCCGCTGGTGCCCCGGGCGGGCAGCACTTCCCGCCCCACCCGTATGACGGCCGACCGGATCGAGGACCCCGTGAGCGACCTTCCCTTCGGATTCGGCGTTCCGCCCGAGGAGCCCGAGGACGGCAAGGCCAAGCCCGACAACGAGCAGCAGAAGAAGGACCAGGGCTCCGCAGGCTCCGACCAGAGCGGCGCGCAGCCGTTCGGCTTCGGCGCCGGCAACCCGTTCGGCGCGCTGTTCGGCATGCCCGGCATGCCCGGCGGAGCCCCGGGCGGCCCCGGCGGGGCCGACAACCCGTTCGCCGCGATGTTCGGCGGTCTCAACCCCAACGACCTCGGCAGCGCGTTCCAGCAGCTCGGACAGATGCTCTCGTTCGAGGGCGGCCCGGTGAACTGGGACCTCGCCAAGAACATCGCCCGCCAGAGCGTCGTCGCCGAACCCGCCGAGGGCAAGAGCAAGGACCGCTCGGTCAGCGCCGCCGAGCACTCCGCCGTCGCCGAGGCCGTCCGGCTCGCCGACCTGTGGCTCGACGGCGTCACCGAGTTCCCCTCCGGCGCCGGCACCGCCGTCGCCTGGAGCCGCGCCGAGTGGATCGAGGCCACCCTCCCGGTCTGGAAGGACCTCGTCGACCCGGTCGCCGAGCGGGTCGGCAACGCCATGGGCGGCGTCCTGCCCGAGGAGATGCAGGCCATGGCCGGCCCGCTGATGGGCATGATGCGCTCCATGGGCGGCGCCATGTTCGGCACCCAGATCGGCCAGGCGCTCGGCGCCCTCGCCGCCGAGGTGGTCGGCTCCGCCGACGTCGGCCTGCCGCTCGCCCCGGCCGGCAAGGCCGCGCTGCTGCCGCAGAACGTCGCCGAGTTCGGCGAGGGCCTGAACGTGCCCGCCGACGAAGTCCGGCTCTACCTCGCCCTGCGCGAGGCCGCCCACCAGCGGCTCTTCGCCCACGTGCCGTGGCTGCGGGCCCACCTGCTCGGCGCCGTCGAGGCCTACGCCCGCGGCATCAAGGTGGACACCTCCCGGATGGAGGAGCTCGTCGGCCAGCTCGACCCGAACAACCCGGAGGCGCTCCAGGAGGCGCTGGCCGGCGGGCTGCTCCAGCCCGAGGACACCCCCGAGCAGAAGGCCGCGCTCGCCCGCCTGGAGACCGCGCTCGCGCTGCTCGAAGGCTGGGTCGACGCGGTCGTGCACGCCGCCGCCGAACCGCACCTGCCGCAGGCCGGCGCGCTGCGCGAGACCGTCCGCCGCCGCCGCGCCGCCGGCGGGCCCGCCGAGCAGACCTTCGCCACCCTGGTCGGCCTGGAGCTGCGCCCGCGCCGACTGCGCGACGCCGCCCGGCTGTGGGCGCTGCTCGCCGACGCGCGCGGCATCGAGGGCCGCGACGCGCTCTGGCAGCACCCGGACATGCTGCCCACCGCCGCCGACCTGGACGACCCGGACGCCTTCGTGCACCGGGGCACCGGCGACCTGGAGGGCGGCCTCGACTTCGACGCGATCGACAAGCTGCTCGGCGAGGCCGCCGCGGGCGGCACCGCCGCCAAGCCGGACCTCACCAAGAACGACGGGCCGGCGACGAGCGACGAGCCGAAGCAGGACGGCGACGGCACCGACGGAAAGGGCGAGCCCACCGCATGACGGCCACCGACACCGGGGCGACGTCCCTGCACGCGGACGCCGTGCGCACCCTGACCGGGTGGCGCCCCGCCGACGAGGAGCAGGACCGGCTGCGGCTCGACTACCTGACGCACCTGGCCGAGCAGCCCGAGGGCCTGTACCGGTCGTGCCTGCCCGCGCACATCACCGCGAGCGCGGCGGTCGTCGATCCGGCGGCCGGGCGGGTGCTGCTCACCCTGCACCCCAAGGTCGGCATCTGGCTGCAGATGGGCGGGCACTGCGAGCCCGACGACCGGGACCTCGCGTCGGCGGCGTTGCGGGAGGCCGTCGAGGAGTCCGGCATCCCCGACCTGGCCCTGCTGGAGGCGGACGGCGTCCCGGTGCCGGCCAAGCTGGATCGGCACCTGGTCCGCTGCACCGGCAAGGACCGTCCGGAGAACACCCACCTGGACGTCCAGTACATCGCGGTGGCACCGGCCGGTGCGCAGGCGCTGATCAGTGAGGAGTCGCTGGACCTGCGCTGGTTCGACTACGACCGGCTGCCGGAGCTGACCGACCACTCGGTGCGGGACCTGGTGGCACGGGCCCGCCTGCTGACCAGCTGAGGTGAAACCCGAAGAGGGGGCGCGGGCCGATACGGCCCGCGCCCCCTCTTTTTGCTCCCCGCGTCGTTCTCCTCGCCGCGTTCCTCCCTGCCGCCTCCCGGCCGGGCGTCGAGCCGTCAGCCGCAGGAGCAGGCCGGATCGGCATCCCGGTCGGCGTGCCGGGCGCCGGGGATGTGCGGCAGCCGGGCCGCCGAGACCACGCCCTCCAGGTAGCCGCGAGCCCGTTCCGTCCGGGGGTAGGCCTCCAACAGGGCCCAGAACGCCGGGCCGTGGTCCGGTACCAGCAGGTGGGCCAGCTCGTGCAGCAGCACGTAGTCCAGGACGTACTCCGGCATGCCCTGCAGACGGTGGGAGAGGCGGATCGTCCCCTCGCTGGGGGTGCACGAGCCCCAGCGCGAGTTCTGGTTGGTGACCCAGCGGACCTGGGCGGGCCTGGCGCGATCGCCCAGGTAGGCGGCCGACAGCCCGCGGGCCCGGTCCATCAGCGCGTCGTCGCCGAGGATCCGGCGACTCTCCTGCGCGGCGAGCTTCTCCAGCATCTGCGCGACCCAGCGCTGCTCCTCGGCGTGCGACATCCGGGCCGGGATCAGCACGATCGTGCGGTCACCCTCGCGGTAGGCCGAGACGGTGCGGCTGCGGCGGGCGCTGCGGCGCACCTCCACCCGGCCGCGGTCGTGCGGCTCCGGTGGCACGGCGGCGGGTGGGTGCTGCGGCGACGCGGGCCTCGCCTGCTGATCCTGGTCCCGACGCCCACGCGTGCTGGGCGCCGCCACTTGCGACCCGGACGCTGCACGGGCACGCCGACGCGACGCCGGTGGATGGGAGTCCCGCTCGGCTGCCATGGCACACGACGTTACCCGCTACCACGGACAGAAGTCCGGTGCCGTGGCCGAAATCTTTCATGGAGTGATCGGGAACGAAAAGTCGACGGAGAGTGTCCGGAAACCGGCGCCGGAGCGGATGGGCGGTTATCCACAGGGTTTGCGAACAGATGATGTGATCATGAGCCCGAGCCTGTGGATAACTTTGCGCACGACGTCGGCGCGATGGGGCATGCTGCGGTCAGTGTGACCGGACAGCACAGTCTGCGAATGGACACCACAGTTTGCGAAGGCGGCAGGGTGAACACTGTGAGTGATGGCGGCACACCCACTCTCCGACGCGAGGCTGGTTCGCTCGTTCGAGGTATTCCGAGTTGCTTCTGGCTCGCAGTCGCTGCGCCCTCGGCATGATCGTCTCGGCGTGACGCCACATCAGGTGGGTCGCGTCGGCCAGATCCCCTTGTAGGGCATTCCGGGAGTCCGAGCACGGTCGCCGAGCGCGGAGTCCAACAGAGGTCAAGGAGCGGCAATGAGCGAGCAGGCGTACACGTACACCAAGGTCAACACGGCAGAGATCTCCCTGCCGGCCGGTGTGACAGTTCAGGTCAAGGCGAAGTCCAACTCGAAGCTCACGCAGAAGGTGACGCTCAAGAGCAAGGACGGCTCGGTGGACACGGTGTTCTCCGGCACCGGGGAAAAGAACGCCCAGCTCGGAGAGACGACGATCACCACGGGTGAGAGTTTCCTGCTCCACGCGGTCTTCGAGTTCGCCGGGGACGACGGCGTCTTCCAGCCGAGCAAGCTGAACAGCGGCGGGCCCTACGAGATCGGCAGGTACAACATGCTGGTCGTCGTCGCCGAGAACGGCGACGACTCCGACTACAACGACACCATCCTCGAATTCAGCTGGAACACGAAGTAGCAGCAGGTCCGGGCTGGGAAAGCGCGTCTTGCTCGGCGGGGTCGCCGGGTGTCCCAGGCCCAGGCGGACCTTTCATGGTTCGCTGCCCCCTGCTGTCACTCGGACGGGTGGGATTTGTCCGGCTGTGGTCGGTGGGGTGGCTGGGGGTGGTGTCGTTGGCGCATGAGTACGCGGACCGGGCCGGTGATCAGGTCGGATGAGTGCGGTCTGGATGCGCTGATCGGCTCGTTCACAGGTGACGAGGCTCTGCGCGGGCGGCTGGTGCTGGGCAGGTCCTGGACGCGCCGCTGGTCGACGGCCTGGCTGCTGGGAGGCGGCGAGGTCGTCTGGCCGGTGCGTGATCTGGGGTCGGTGCCGGTGCTGGACTCGCGGCCTGGCCCCGTTCGGCCCCCGTGATGCCCTCCTCGCAGACTGCGGCCGTCGACGAGCACATCGCCCGCCAGGAGGCACGTCTGGCGGGCTCCAGCTCCCATTGGATCCGCTGGGACAGGGGCCTGGCCTGGTCCTTCCTCCCGTCCTCGCCTCTCGGGACCGCCGCGGTGCTGTTCGCGGCGGACCGCCTCCTGCGGCTGCCCAGCGCGGAGTTGCTGTCCGAACTCGGCCGAATCACCGGGCAGATCCCCGGCCGCGACCACAAGCGCTGGGAAAAGACCTGGAGGGTCTTCCAAGACGACGCGTCGCCCGAGGTCCGCGCTCACATCACGCAGGCCGTTCCCGCGCTGTTCCCGTCACCCCGCCGCCGAGTGCTTCCCGTGAACGTCTGGACGCGCCACCGGGTCATCCCCTCGCTCCTACCGGTCCACCTCGACCAGCACCACAGCTTCGGTCCAGAGGAGATCCCACAGGAACTTCCCGAACCCTGGGTCCGCGTCTTCCACAACGGCCCCGACCTCACCACCACCGCGGTGGCCCGCAGGTTCCGCCGCACGCTCGCGATCCAGCTCGTCCAGGCCGCCTCCGGCATGGACGCCCAGCAAGCGGCCGACTACCTCGGGGTCCCGCCCGGCACGGATCTCCTGGACGGCGAACGCACGCAGACCGACGAGCAGGTCGCCACCGACGGCACCGCCGAACTTCGCGAGGGCCTTACCCGGCTGGCCGAACACCTGGCCTCACAGCCGCACCACCACCGAATCGACTACCGGCTCCGCAGGCAGCACCTCGCGACCTGGCACCTCAGCAACGACGCCTTCGAAGAGCTCCACCGCCTGCTCGTCGCCGCCACCAACGGACTACGGCTCCCGACGCCCCCAGCCCGCCTGCACGACGCCCTCTCCGCCATCATCTGGCGACGCGTCACAGGCAGCGAATACTGCCTGGCACCCTGCTTCCGTCCCCCGTTCTCCCCCACCAGTCGAAGAGCCGACGCCACAACCGTCGAGATCCGCCTCGCACGGCGGATCGAACAAGCTCCGCCCCGCTCCCCCTACCGCACCATCCTGCCCGCCTTGGAGCAGCATGCCCACGGCCTGATCACGTCCTGCGAGCAGGCGATCAGTCACCGTCCGTGAGATTTGCGTGTCGACACTCGCAAACTAGTGAGGCTCGAACTCGCAAACCGATGCGTCCAACGAGTTATCCACAGGCAGAGATCGGCGCTCGCTTCGCGGACTAACGTGTCCGGTCACAGTCAGCCGTCCGGAAACGATCGGAAGGGAGATCGCCGTGCGCCTCGTACTGAAGCCCGCCCTGTCCCGCAGCTGGCGGGACTCCGACACCCTGCAGTTCGGGACCATCACCCGCTACGCCGGGGTGCTCGGCCAAGCCGACAAGACCCTCTGCGACTTCCTCGGCCTGGTCGACGGGACCAGGGACCGCCCCGAACTGCTGGAGGCCGGCGAGCAGCTCGGCCTCGGCAGGGAGCCCGCCGACGCACTGCTGACCGACCTGGAGGAGACCGGGTTACTGGACGACGCGGAGGCGACCGGCACCGCGCTGGCCCGCTTCCCCCAGCCCCACCGGGACCTGCTCGGACCGGACCTCGCCTCGCTGTCCCTGGTCCACTCCGGCCCCGGCGCCGCACCGGCCGTCCTGGCCCGGCGGGCCGGCGCCCGGATCGAGGTCCGCGGCGCGGGCCGGGTGGGCGCCGCCGTGGCGGCCGTGCTCTCGGCCGGCGGGGCGGGCACGGTCACCGTGGTGGACGGCGGCCGGGTGCGCCCCGGGGACTGTTCCCCGGCAGGACTGCCGCCGGGGGACGTCGGACGGCTGCGGCTGACGGCCGCCCGGGAGGCCGTGCAACGGGCGGCGGGCCGACCACTGGTGCCCGTGCCCCGGCGAAAGCCCGACGGGCCGCCGCCCGACCTGGTGGTGCTCGCGTCCCGGGACGGGAGCGGGGCGTTCGCCGGCGGGACGTACGAGGCCCGACTGCTGCTCCGGGCCGGGGTGCCGCACCTGTACGTCGGAGTGGTCGAGGAGTTCGGGGTGGTCGGGCCCCTGGTGCTGCCGGGGGTGTCGGCCTGCGGGCACTGCCTGGTCCTGCGCCGGGAGGACCAGGACGCCGCCTGGCCCCGGATCCTCGCCCAGCTGGCGGACGGCGGGCCCGGCCGGGCCCGCACCCCGGCCTGCGACACGGCCCTGGCCACGATGGTGGCCGGCCTGGCGGCGCTGCACGTCCAGATCCACCTGGACGGCGGGCGGCCGCCGAGCGTGGACGGGTGGTGCGAGGTGTCGGCCGGCGAAGGGATGCCACGACGTCTGCGACTGCGCGGACACCCGGACTGCGGGTGCCTCTGGCAGCCGGCGCCACCGAGGTAAGGAGGAGAGGAACCTGCCGGGCGAGGGCCCGGCCAAGGAGAGGAACCGATCGGGCGCGGGCCCGGCGGCTGCGAGGCTCGGCAGCCGTCCGGCCCCACGCCACGGCGGACCGGGCCGGCGCCCGGCCCAGCGAGCCCATGGCCCGCGCCCTGCCTGGGGCAGGGCGCGGGCCATGCAAGGCCGGGATCCGCTGTTGCCAGCGGCAGGTGGTGGGCGGGAGGTGGGGAGGGTGGGGGGCGGGGGGGGAGGGGGCCCCAGGGATCAGGCAAAAAGAACCAGGCGGGGGAAGTCGGCCCGTCCGACTTCCCCCGCAACACCCCACCGCCCCACCGCACCGAAGGCCCGGTGCCCCAGGCTTGGGTTCAAGGGATACCGGGCCTTCGGCTCGCAGCCGCCGTCCGCCCACCACGCCGGGCCGACCGGACCAAGCCGTCCAACTCCCCCACAAAGGGACAGTGGTCGCGTCCCACGTGCGGGCGCCCCCTCCCCGCCTGGCGAAATACCGGCGGTCGCGGGGTGGGGAGCGGGCACAATGGCCTAGTGATGGTGGGCCGTCCGGTGTCGGGGGGCCAGGGAATGGAGGCCCGGGTGAGCGATCTTCCGCGCAAGGCAGTGACCCGCACGGCACGGCTCGCCGCCCTGCCCCTGGGGATAGCCGGACGCGCCACGCTCGGTCTGGGCAAGCGCATCGGCGGCCGCTCCGCCGAGGTGGTGACGGCCGAGCTCCAGCAGGCCACCGCCGACCAGTTGTTCAAGGTCCTGGGTGAACTCAAGGGCGGGGCCATGAAGTTCGGGCAGGTGCTGTCCGTCTTCGAGGCCGCGCTGCCCGAGGAGGTCGCCGGTCCGTACCGGGCCGCGCTCACCAAGCTGCAGGACGCCGCTCCCCCGATGCCCGCCGCCAAGGTGCACACCGCGCTCGCCCAGCGGCTCGGCGAGGGCTGGCGCGAGCTGTTCCGGGAGTTCGACGACCGGCCGGCGGCGGCCGCCTCGATCGGGCAGGTGCACCGGGCCGTCTGGCACGACGGGCGTCGGGTCGCGGTCAAGGTGCAGTACCCGGGCGCGGGTGACGCGCTGCTCGCCGACCTGACGCAACTGAGCCGGGTGGCCTGGCTGTTGGGCCCGCTGATCCCGGGGCTGGACATCAAGCCGCTGATCGCCGAGCTGCGCGAACGGGTGTCGGAGGAGCTGGACTACGAGCTGGAGGCGCAGGCCCAGCGCCGGCACGCCGAGGAGTTCGCCGGCGACCCGGACATCGTGGTGCCCGGCGTGGTGGCGCAGGCCGACCAGGTGCTCGTCACCGAGTGGATGGACGGCACCCCGCTGGCCGAGGTGATCACGGGCGGCACTCAGGAGGAGCGCGACCGTGCCGGGCAGTTGCTGGCCCGGTTCCTGTTCGCGGGCCCGTCCCGGACCGGCCTGCTGCACGCGGACCCGCACCCGGGCAACTTCCGGCTGCTGAAGGACGACGGCCCGGCGTCGGGCTGGCGGCTGGGGGTGCTGGACTTCGGCACGGTGGACCGGCTGCCGGGCGGGCTGCCCGCGCCGATCGGTGCGTCGCTGCGGATGGCCCTGGACGGCGACGCGGCGGGCGTGCTGAAGATGCTGCGCGAGGAGGGCTTCGTGAAGCCCTCGATCGAGCTGGACCCGGACGCGGTGCTGGACTACCTGCGGCCGATCATCGAGCCGGCCGCCGTGGACAGCTTCCACTTCACCCGGGCCTGGATGCGCGCGCAGGCGGCCCGGATCGCCGATCCGCGCTCGCCCGCCTACAACCTGGGCAAGCAGCTGAACCTGCCGCCCGCGTACCTGCTGATCCACCGGGTGACGCTGAGCACCATCGGGGTGCTCTGCCAGCTGGGCGCCCAGGCGCCGTTCCGGGCGGAGATGCTGGCGTGGCTGCCCCAGTTCGCCGGTCAGGAGCCGGCGAAGCCGACCGACCCAGCAGGGCCGGCGGGGACGGCGAAGCCCGCCAACCGCACCCGCAAGAGCTGACCGGAACGCCGCCCCGACGACCGCAGGCCGCTCCCCGTGACGGGGGGCGGCCTGCGGCACGACGGGGGTGGAACGCGGGGAGGCCCCGCGCCGCAACGACAGCCGCGGCTACATCAGGGCGACGGCGATCGCCTTGCGGGCCCGCAGCGAGGCGCGCTCGGCCCGCTGCTTGAGCCGGCGGGCCCTGGCGACCCGGGTGACGAGGCGTTGGTGCTCGGCCTCGTGCAGGCGCTCTTGCATATGGGCCCGGGCCAGGGATTCGTGGAGGAGTTGCATTTCGAGGGTCCTGTTCTGGATCTGAAGTTCGGTGGTCTGCTCAGCGCGGACGGTCGGATCGATGGCGGCGGCGGTCATGTGGTGGTCCTGCTCGTGGTGCGTGCTCGGGAAGGGGGCTGGCCGGGATGCGTCGGCCTTGGCGGCGGCGATCCGGACGGAACGGCGGAGGGAGCTGTCCAGCAGGGGCTGCTCTCCCCGGCGGACGGCCCTGGCGCCGTGGGCGGGGTTCACGCCATGACCTCGGTCTTGCGCGGACGGCCACGCGGCCGCTTGCGGGCCACGACGACACCCTGGACGAAGAGCTCGCCACCCCAGACGCCCCACGGCTCGCGCCGCTCCAGCGCACCGGTCAGACAGGCGTCCTTGACCGGGCAGGTGCCGCAGAGGGACTTCGCGTACTCGACGTCGGCGGGCGTCTCGGCGAAGAAGACCTCGGGGTCGAAGGCGCGGCAGGGGATGGGGAGCCCGAGCGCCTCGGCCTGCTCGATGGAGCTGATCTGCATGGAAGGAACCTCCGGGGGGTCGGCCTGGTCGGCCTTGGTGATCTGGTTTGTCGGCGGTACGGACGGGATGGGCGGCGTGATGACCGTGGACACTGTGGCGTCTTCCTCGTCTTCTCAGTGGTTCCGGACCAGATGGCTGGTGGGTCTGGGCCGGAGGCCCCGGGGGGCCTGGGTGGTCTTGCGTACCGGACAAAACAGAAGGGCCGCGGATCCCGGTGTGACGGGTTCCGCGGCCCTGGAGGTGCCGACCTGAGGCTTACTCAGGTTCGTTCTCTCCAGGGTTCAGGCCCGCGGAAGGCCCGCATCCGGATGGCCGTGGCGCCCGCAAAAGCGGCCATGGCCTGGTTAATCTGCTGCTCGTTCTGCTTCTGGGTGCTTCCGGCACCGATGACCTGCGCATAGTCGCCATGCATGGCGGCTGCTACGACTGCCTTCGGTGCCTGGGTCGGTCGCTCATCGCGCAGGGAGCGCGACGTGCCGAACGACGCCCAGTCGCCGGACAGACCGGTCTCGACGGAGGTGCCTTCGACGTTCCTGCCGCCCGCGGCGCAGACATCAGTGTGTCCAAGGCCACTGACAACGGGGACGACGGAGACACCGGTGGTGTCGAGACCCAGACCGGTTCCACCGAGCTCGGCGAGCGCCCGCAGACGGGCGGCACGCAGGGAGGCAGCAACAACGGTCTGGCCAGTCATTTTGGTGATCATGATGTTTCCCACTGTCATCGCCTCCTCTCGGCGTCTCGCGGAGCCAGGTCGCCCCGGCTCCGAATGTTCGGATGTCTGTCTCGGTGAAGCTGTTGGGTGCAGGGGATTCGGCACAGGTGTCACCCTGTGCGATCTCGTCCCCTTGACCGCTCCGGCAGGCTATTGCGCTCCCGGTATGCCGCGCAAACTATTTTTCACGGCGGGTTCGGATGTCCCCCGAGCGGCCCCCGGGAGACTTCCCTGGACCGCGCCCGGACCGGCTCACGCCGGATCGACCGGCTCGCCGTCCTCGACGCCGTCCGGATCCTCCTCGGGCTCCTCCCCCGCACACAACGAGAGCACGGCCGCCCCGTACTTGTCCAGCTTCATCGCGCCGACCCCGGAGATCACGGCCAGCTCCTGGCGGCTGGCCGGCACGTCCTCGGCGATGGCCATCAGCGTGGCGTCGGTGAACACCACGTAGGCCGGCGCCCCCTGCTTCTTGGCCTGCCGGGCCCGCCACTCGCGCAGCCGCTCGTACAGCGCCTCGTCCATGGTGGACGGGCAGCTCTCGCAGCGGCGCAGCTTGCGCTCGACCGCCTCGGTGAGCACCTTCTCGCAGACCCGGCACTTGACCGGTCCGCGGACCCGCCGTCCGGCGGAGCGCTCGCCGGGCTCCACGCCCCCGCGCCCGCCCCGCCCGCCGGTGCGTGCGCCGGGGGCGCTGGAACCGGGGCGCAGCCCGTCCAGGAAGCGGCTGGGCTTGCGGCTGGCCCGGCCGCCCGGGGAGCGGCTGAGCGCCCAGGAGAGGGAGAGGTGCTTGCGGGCGCGGGTGACGCCGACGTAGAGGAGTCGGCGCTCCTCCTCGATCTGCTCGTCGGTCTTGGCGTAGATGATCGGCAGGGTGCCCTCGGTGAGGCCGACGAGGAAGACGGCGTCCCATTCGAGGCCCTTGGCGGCGTGCAGCGAGGCGAGGGTGACGCCTTCGACGGCGGGGGCGTGCTGGGCGGCGGCGCGGGCGTCGAGTTCGGCGACGTAGGCGGCGAGGTCGGCGCTGTGGCCGGCGGCGGTGCGGGTGCGCTCGAACTCCTCGGCGAGCCGGACGAGGGCGGCGAGGGACTCCCAGCGGTCGCGGACGGCGCCGGAGCCGGCGGGCGGTTCGGCGGTGAAGCCGCGGGCGGCGAGGACGGCGCGGACCTGGCCGGCGAGGTCGGGGGCGTCGGCGGTGAGCGGGTCGGCGCCGGCCCGGGCGGCGCCGCGCAGCAGGACGCCGGCGTCGCGGACCTCGGGGCGTTCGAAGAACCGCTCGGCGCCCTTGAGCTGGTAGGGGACGCCGAGGTCGGCGAGGGCCTGCTCGTAGACCTCGGACTGGCCGTTGGTGCGGAACAGGACGGCGATCTCGCTGGCGCGCACGCCGGTGGCGAGCAGGTCCTTGATCCGGCGGGCGGTGGTCTCGGCCTCGGTGGGTTCGTCCTCGTACTCGGTGTAGACGGGTTCGGGGCCGGCCTCGCGCTGGGAGACGAGTTCGAGGCGGTGGCGGGCGGCCTCGCCGCGGGCCTGGCTGAGCAGTCCGTTGGCGAGGTGGACGACCTGCGGGGTGGAGCGGTAGTCGCGGACCAGCTTGACGACCGTGGCCTCGGGGTGGCGGGTGCGGAAGTTGAGCAGGTAGTCGGGGGTGGCGCCGGTGAAGGAGTAGATGGTCTGGCTGGCGTCGCCGACGACGCAGAGGCTGGCGCCGCCGCCGGGGCCGGTCCACTGGTCGAGCAGCCGCTGCTGGAGCGGGGAGACGTCCTGGTACTCGTCGACGGTGAAGTGCCGGTACTGGGAGCGGACCTGGTCCGCGATGTCGGGGCGGTCCTCCAGGATGGCGGCGGTGAGCAGCAGGACGTCCTCGAAGTCGATGACGCCGCGGCGGCTCTTGGTCTCCTCGTAGACGCGGTAGACCTGGGCGGTCTCGGCCGGGTCGCGGGGGGCGTCGCGGCCGGACTTCTGGACGGCGGCGGGGTAGTCGTCGGGGCCGAGCTGGGTGACCTTGGCCCATTCGATCTCGGCGGTGAGGTCGCGCAGTTCGGTGCGCTGGACGCGCAGGCCGCAGCGGCCGGCGGATTCGGCGACGAGCTGGACCTTGCGTTCGAGCAGCTGGGGCACGGGGCCGCCGACGGCGCGCGGCCAGAAGTACTGGAGCTGACGCAGGGCGGCGGCGTGGAAGGTGCGGGCCTGGACGCCGTCGGCGCCGAGTTGGCGCAGCCGGCCGCGCATCTCGCCGGCGGCGCGGGCGGTGAAGGTGACGGCGAGGACCTGCTGGGGCTGGTACACGCCGCTGCGCACGCCGTAGGCGATCCGGTGGGTGATGGCGCGGGTCTTGCCGGTGCCGGCGCCGGCGAGGACGCAGACGGGCCCGTGCAGGGCGGTGGCGACGGCGCGCTGTTCGGGGTCGAGCCCGGCGAGCACGGCGTCGGGGCCCGTGGCGGCGGTGGGGTCGGCCCAGAGGGAGCCGTGGGGGCCGTCGGACGGGCTGCCGCTCAAGAGGTCTTCCTGCATGCTTTCCATCCTCTCAGCCCGCTGGGACAACGGGGGCGGGGTTGTCCACAGGCCCGGTGTGATCGCAGGATGATCGCTGCGCACCGGGGCGCGCGGGGCCATTCGGGCGCCGTCGTGGTGCGACGGAGCGTTGCCGTGCGGAATGACCGTCGCGCGGTGGGCGTTCCTGCCCTGAGACCGTACGCCCTCTTCCTGAAGGAGCCTCCTCGATGTCCGGCAGCGTGACGATGTACAGCACGACCTGGTGCGGGTACTGCAACCGACTCAAGAGCCAGCTGGAGCGGGAGGGGATCGGCTACACGGAGGTCAACATCGAGGAGGACCCGGCGTCGGCGTCGTTCGTCGAGTCGGTCAACGGCGGCAACCAGACCGTGCCGACGGTGCTGGTGACGCCGAACGCCGGCGGCGAGCGGGTCGTGATGACCAACCCGAGCCTGCTCCAGGTGAAGAAGGCCCTCGGGGTCTGAGTGGTCTGAGTGGTCCGAACGGCCCGAGCGGGCTCGAACGGGCCGGGCCGGCCCGGGGTCCGGGCCGGCGCGCGTCACTGCGCGTCGGCCCTGGCGGGGTCGACGGGTGCGGCGGGCGCGGGCAGGGTGGCGCGCGCGCCGAGGTCGCCGATGCCGTAGACGAGCCGGCTGCGGTCGGCCGAGTAGCGGGTCTCGATGACCCGGACGGGCCCGCGCCGGTCGTAGGTGACGCGGGTCTGGACCACCAGCGGCACGCCGGGGCCGCCCTGGAACCACTGGGCCTCCTCGGGGCCGGGCATCCGGGCGACCAGGTGGTCGACGGCGCCGATCTCGGTGCGGCCGAGTTCGTCGAGGACGGCCTCGTCGCCGCCCTCGACCGGGTCGGGTTCCATCAGCGGGGTGCCGGCGGCGAGTCCGGCCCGGTAGTGGCTCTCCTCGATGGAGTACGGCTCGCGGTCGAGCAGGCGCAGTTGGCGGCGGACCACGATGGCCTCGCCGGGGCGCAGTCCGAGCCGTTCGGCGATGTCGACCCGGGCCCGGACGATCATCATCTCGAAGTCGGTGGTGAGTTCGCGGCCGGCCTCGGCGGCCTCGCCGAGGTAGACGGCGGAGGGCACGGCCAGGCAGTCCCGGGGGGCGGGGGCCAGGGTGGGGCCGTAGGCGCGGTGGTCCAGGACGGGGTGTTCCCGCAGGTAGGTGCCCTTGCCCTGGAGGCGGACCAGGCGGCCTTCGTTGACCAGGACGTCGACGGCGAGCCGGACGGTGTTGCGGGCGACTCCGTACTGGCGTTCCAGTTCGCTCTCGACCGGGAGTGCGGCGTCGGCGGTGAACTCGCCCTCGGCGATCCGGCGGCGCAGGTCGGCGGCGAGACGCTGGTATTTGGGGGATTGGGCGGTGCCCCGGGGGATTGTCACCCGAGTGAATGTAGCGAGCACGATGGCGGGGTTTCAGCCGTTTCCGGCAATGTCGTCCGCGCGGGTTGACGGCGGTTGCAGGGTGGCGATCGGCGGTAGCAGAACTGGCCCGTCCGGCCACGAACATCTGATCGTGGCGGAATCGGGAAGGAAGGGAAAAGAAAAACGGGGGCGCACGGGATAACCCGCACGCCCCCCATTCGTCGGGGATTACCAGCGCGCCGCCGACGGCAGCGGTCCGCCGTACCAGAGCTCGACCAGGTGGCGCGCGATCGAGATCCCGGAGGGCGGCAGGATCTCCCCCGCCTCCATCCCGGCCCGCAGCTCCTCGCGGGAGAACCAGCGCGCTTCGGCCAGCTCCTCGCCGTCCACGGTGATCGCCGTGCCGCCCGGCAGCGCCCGGCCCGTGAAGCCGAGCATCAGGCTCGACGGGAAGGGCCAGGGCTGGCTGGCGACGTAACGCACCTCGCCGACCCGCACGCCGGCCTCCTCGTGCACCTCGCGCACCACCGCCTGCTCGATCGACTCCCCCGGCTCGACGAAGCCGGCCAGGGTGGACCAGCGGCCCTCCGGCCACAGCGCCTGGCGGCCGAGCAGGCAGCGGTCCTGCTCGTCGGTGATCACCATGATCACCGCCGGGTCGGTGCGCGGGTAGTGCTCGGCCGCGCAGGAGGTGCAGCGCCGCACGTGCCCGGCGCCGGCCTTCTCGGTCGGGTGCCCGCAGCGCGAGCAGAAGCTGTGCAGCCGGTGCCAGTGCTCCAGCGCGACGGCGTGCACCAGCAGCCCGGCGTCCCGGTCCGACAGCAGCGCGCCGACCTCGCGCAGCCCGGCCGGGCGGGCGTCGCCGTCCAGCCTCCCGGGCAGGCTCTCACCGGCCAGCGCGAAGTACGAGACGCCGTCCTCGTCGGTGCCGAGGAAGTACCGGTCCCCGGTCTGCGGCGCCTCGAAGGAGGGCATCAGCACGAGTTCGGTGCCCTGCGCGGTGTCGACGACGAACGCCTCGCCGCCGGCGATCGGCAGCACCCGGGTGGCCGGGTGGCTCCAGGCGGCGGCCAGCCAGGGCTCGTCGAGCCGGTGCTCGGCCGCCCGGTCCACCCCGGCCCGGGCCAGTGCCAGGTTCAGTGGGCGTTCGGTCTCAGGCACGGTGCTCACTTCGTTCCATCCCCACGTGATGAATCATCCGGATGAGTGATCTGACTGCCATGGTGTGCCCGCGCGGGCTCACGCGCCGGGCCGGAAGTTCTCGGCCAGGTCCCCCCACAGGTACGCGGCCGTCTCCACGCCCTTGGCCAGCAGGTCCAGTTCGACCTTCTCGTTGACCGAGTGCCAGCCGTCCGAGGGCACCGAGATGCCGAGGAACAGCACCGGCGCGCCGAGCACGTCCTGGAGGTCGGCGGCCGGGCCGGAGCCGCCCTCGCGGGTGAAGAGGATCTTCTGCCCGAAGGCCCGGCCCATGGCGCGGACGGTGGACTGCAGCGCCGGGTGGTCCAGCGGGGTCAGGCAGGGCCGGGTCGCGCCCGGGAAGGTCAGCTCGTGGCGGACGCCCTCGGGCACCCGCGCGGCCACCCACTCCCGGACGGCCTCGCGCACCTTCTCCACCTCCTGCCCGGCGACCAGCCGGAAGGACAGCTTGAGGTGCGCCGAGGACGGCACGATGGTCTTGCCGCCGGGGCCGGTGTAGCCGCCCCAGAGGCCGTTGACCTCGGCGGTCGGGCGGGCCCAGACCCGCTCCAGGGTGGAGTAGCCGGCCTCGCCCCGGGTGCCGTACGACTTGGCGACCCTGAGCCACTGCGCCTCGTCGAAGGGCAGTTCGGCGAACAGCTCGCGCTCGCGGTCGGTCAGCTCGATCACGCCGTCGTAGAAGCCCGGGATGTCCACCCGGCGGTCGGCGTCGTGCAGCCCGGCCGCCAGCTCGGCGGCGACCTGCGCCGGGTTGGGGACGGCGCCGCCGAAGGAGCCGGAGTGGATGTCGGTGTCCGGGCCGTACAGGTCGATCTGGGCGTCGGCCAGGCCCCGCATGCCGGTGCAGACGGTCGGCGTGGTCTCGGACCACATGCCGGTGTCCGAGATGACCACCACGTCGGCGGCCAGCCGCCCGGCCTCGCGCCGGACCAGGTCGGCGAAGTGCGGCGAGCCGGACTCCTCCTCGCCCTCGATCAGCAGCTTGAGGTTGACGGCCGGCGCGGTGCGGCCGGTCGCGGCCAGGTGGGCGCGCACGCCCAGGGTGTGGAAAAACACCTGGCCCTTGTCGTCGGCCGCGCCCCGGGCGAACAGCCGCCCGCCGACCACGGTCGGGGTGAACGGCTCGGTGTCCCAGCCGTCCTCCTTGGCGGCGGGCTGCACGTCGTGGTGCCCGTAGACCAGGACGGTCGGCGCGGACGAGTCCCCGGAGGGCCACTCGGCGAACACCGCCGGCAGGCCGTCGGTCTCCCACACCTCGGCCACCGGGAAGCCGGTGTCGCGCAGCTTGGCGGCCAGCCACTCGGCGGAGCGCCGCACGTCGCCGGCACGGGCCGGGTCGGCGGAGACCGAGGGAATGGCCAGCCACTCGGAGAGGTCGGCGAGGAAGCCGGCCTGGTGCTGGTCGATGAAGGAGCGGACGACGCTGTCCGGAGTTCTCGTCATACGGACGACTTTAGTTCGCCCGTGCGGGTGCCCGCCCCGGCCGTCCGGCTGCCGGGCGCCGTCGGGGCTGTAACCTCCGTCACCCCCGCCCCCGCCCCCGGAGTGGAGGGGGCGCGGACGGGGGTGACGGGAGGGGGCGCGAACCTCAGCCGGAGCGGCGCAGCAGGGAGATCCGCGAGCGGGTGAGCAGCGCGGCCAGACCCGCCGCGAGCAGCGGCAGCGCCACCACGGTGACCGCGATGGTGAGCCACGGGAGGACCACGACCGAGTTGTTGGCGATCGTCTCGGCGCTCATCCCGGGAACGGAGGCCGCCGCGCCCTGGACCTTGCGCAGGGCCACCGCCGGCACGATCCCGCAGACGGTGCCGAGGAGGGTGCCCATGGCGGCGATCACCCCGCACTGGAAGCCGGAGAGCGTGCGCCGGATCCGGGGCTCGGCGCCGACCGCCGCGAGGGTGGTCAGGTCGCGCTGGGAGTCGGCGGCGGCGAGTCCGGTGGCGATGCCGGCCGCGCCGAGGGCGACGATGCCGGCGAAGATCGACAGGCCGAGGCCGATCAGGTCGGCCCTGGACTGGTAGCCGCGCTCGATCACGAGGACGTCCTGGTCGGTGAGCTTGGCCAGCGCCCCGTTGGCCTTCTGCTGGGCGCCGTCGGAGGGCGAGCCGTCGGGCAGCCAGACCGAGCCGGCCGGGGAGGTGGTGAGGCCGAGCCGGGTGGCGGTGTCGGGGCTGATCACGGCCTGGGCGCTGGCCGGCACCACCGCGGACGCGAGGACGGCGTCGACGGAGATCTCGGTGTGGCCGCGCTTCTTGGGAGCGGCCACGCCGTCGGTGTCCTCCATCGGATCGTTCAGCCCGATCGCGAGCTTGCCGTCCTTGAGGTACTTCGCGTCGAAGACCACGGCCTTGCCGGCGGCGAGGGCCTGCCCGGCGGCCGGGTCGGTGACGCCGTAGAGGTTGTGCAGCAGGGTGGCGTCGCCCGCGGAGAGGTTGCTGAAGTGGTTGCCGCGGTGGCCGATGCCCTGGCAGCGCGGGTCGGTGCCGAGGATGCGTTCCGTCTCGTCGGTGCTGCGCTCGGTGTCGTCGAGGGCGGGGCAGCGCAGTTCCATGGGCAGTTCGACCTGGATGTAGCCGCAGTTGCTGCCGCCGTCGGCGCAGTCGCCCTTGTAGTCGACGCGCTGGATGTCGGCGCGCGGTCCGAGGGCGGGGATGTTGCGTTCCACCGCGTCGCGCATCTGCGGCAGCAGCTTGCCCTCGGCGGCGGGTAGCCAGCCGCTGCCGAGCATGACGGCGCCGGAGGGGGCGGCGGCGGTGTACTCGCGGCGGTTCCCCTCGTCGTAGCTGGCGAGGTAGACGCTGACCGCGACGGTGCCGGCGACGGCGGCCATCACGGCGGCGACGGCGGGCGCGGTGCGGCCGCGGTGGCGCACCGAGTCGCGCAGGGCGAGCCGGGGGCCGAGCGAGAGCCAGCGGCCGAGCCGGCCGAACAGGCCGACCAGGTAGGGCGTCAGGGCGACCATGCCGAGTTCGGCGACGGCCGAGCCGCCGAGGACGGACAGGCTGCGGTTGCCGAAGCCGCTGGTGGCGCCAAGCAGGGCGAGCGCGGAGCCGCCGCCGAGCATCAGCAGGCCGAGCAGGGCGAGCTTGCGGCTCGGGGGCTTGAGCGAGTCGCGGCCGGTGAGCGCGGCGACGACGTCCTGGCGGGAGGCCTGGACGGCGGGCACGACGGCGGCGAGCAGGCCGGTGACCAGGCCGACCAGGAGCACGCCGAGCAGGTCGAGCGGCTGGAGGTTGAAGTGGCCGAAGCGCTGGCCGGCGTACTCCTCGGCCCGGGTGCGCAGCAGGGCGACCAGGCCGATGCCGAGTCCGAGGCCGACGACGGCGCCGGTGATGCCGAGGACGATGCCGCCGCCGAGGACGACGGCGCGGATGTTGGCGCGTTCACCGCCGCCGGCGGCGAGCAGTCCGAGCTGCCGCCGGGAGCGCCTGGCCCCGACGGCGAAGGCGGGGCCCGCGAGGAGGACGATCTCCAGCAGGGCCATGCCGACGACGGTGGCGAGGATGACGACGGAGGTGCGGTCGAGGTAGCCGGGGGTGGGGCCGCCGTGCTTGTCGGCCTCGACGTAGTAGGGGACGTCGGCGCGGGCCGGCGGGTCGAGCAGGACGGCGCGGGAGGCGAGGGTGAAGCCGTAGCCGCCCAGTTCGGTGACCTTGGGCCAGTCGAGGGTGCCGGAGGGGAGCTTGACGAGCCAGCGGGTGGGCGCGTCGGTGCCGGCGTTGCGGCTGCGGTCGGCGCCGGGGAGCTTGGCGAGCTTGCCGATCAGGGTGCCGGGCCGGGCGATGATCTCGGAGGCCGTCAGTTCACTGGGGTACTCGACGACGCCGGTGATGGTGAAGGGGGTGCCCTCCAGGCCGCGGACGGCGGTCTGGTCGCCGATCTTGAGGCCGGAGCGGGTGAGGAAGTCCCGGGTGACGGCGGCTTCGCCGTCGGTGGCGGGGGCGCGGCCCTTGACCAGGTTGACCCGGCCCTTCCAGATCGGGTCGGTGAGATCGAGTTCGGTGGTGCGGGTGCTGAGCAGGCCCTGGGAGCTGCCGGCGGCGGTGTAGGGGCCCTGCCGCTCGGGCACGAGGACGGTGCCGGGCGGGAGCAGCTGCTTCGCCAGTTCGGCGGGGTCGGTGTCGAGGCTGCGCTGCTGGGCGGGGGTGTACCGGGGGGCGGCGCCGTTCTTCGCCTCGTCCTTGGCGCTCTTGGTGGACATTCCCTTCTCGGGGTCGGGCGCCTGGAGGACGGTGGCGCCGCGTTCGAGCATCTGCAGTTCGCCGTCGGCCTGGCCCATGACGCGCACGACGTGTTCGGCGGGTTCGAGGTCGGCGCTGCGGAAGACCACGTCGGCGCCGGTGACGCCGAGGACGGGCAGTGCGACCATGGCGATCACCAGGGCGCTGCGGCCCTTGGCGCGCAGGGCGTCGCGGCGGGCGATGCGCAGGGCGACCCGCCAGGCGCTGAGCTTCACTCGTCCACCTTCATGCTGTTGGTGGCGGCGCTGACGAGCAGGCTGGCGGCGTCCTGGCTGACGCTCTCGTCGACCATGCGGCCGTCGCGCAGGAAGACCACGCGGTCGGCCCAGGCGGCGTGCCGGGCCTCGTGGGTGACCATCATGGCGGCGGCGCCGGCGTCGCAGCGGGCGCGCAGGACGGCGAGGACGGCCTCGCCGGTGGTGGAGTCGAGGGCGCCGGTGGGCTCGTCGGCGAGGACGAGGCGGCGGTCGCCGATGAGGGCGCGGGCGATGGCGACGCGCTGCTGCTGGCCGCCGGACATGTCGTCGGGGAAGCGGTCGGCGAGCTCGGGGATGCCGAGTTCCTCCAGGGCGGTGAGCGCCTCGCGGCGGGCGGCGCGGGCGGAGAGGCCGTCGAGTTCGCGCGGCAGCGAGATGTTCTCGCCGGCGGTGAGGGCCGGTATCAGGTTGTAGTCCT
The DNA here is from genome assembly GCF_044760075.1 of Kitasatospora sp. NPDC098663. Taxonomy (NCBI): domain Bacteria; kingdom Bacillati; phylum Actinomycetota; class Actinomycetes; order Kitasatosporales; family Streptomycetaceae; genus Kitasatospora; species Kitasatospora sp. NPDC098663. The sequence continues at coordinate 78,385 of NZ_JBIWAP010000023.1, forward strand.
GGAAGACGTAGCCGATGGAGCGGCGGCGGACCTGGGCGAGCCGCTTGCGGTTGAGCCCGCCGAGGGCGACGCCCTCGACGAGGACCTGGCCGGTGGTCGGGGTGTCCAGTCCGCCGGCGAGGGTGAGGAGCGTCGACTTGCCGGAGCCGGACGGGCCCATGACGGCGACGAACTCGCCGGGGTGGACCTTGAGGTCGATGCCGCGCAGGGCCTGGACCTCCGCGGCGCCTTGGCCGTGGACTCGGGTGACGTTCTCCAGGTGCAGTACCGGCGTCTGCCGGGCCGGGTCGGTGTGGGACATGGTTCCCCCCTTGTGCTGGTGGTGGGCTCGGCGTCGGGTCCGGGCCGGTGGTTCGGGCGGGCCGTCGCGGTCAGGTGCGCGAGCGGCGGCCGTCGCGGGGTCGGACGCGCGCGACGGCGGGCGGGGTCAGGTGCGCGAGCGGCGGCGGGCGGGCCGGGCGGCCGTGGCGCCGCCGTCGCGGGCGGCTTCGGCGGCGCGGGCCTGTTCGGTCTCCGCGTGCTGCTGGAGCCGGGTCTCGCAGTGGTCGAGCCAGCGGATCTCGGCCTCGGTCTGGAAGATCAGCTGGTCGAGGACGAGCAGCCAGGCCAGGTCGTTGCTCGCGGAGGGCGCGGTGCCGGGCCGTGACTCCCCGGCCAGCGCGCGGCCCTTGAGCCGGGTGTAGTCCTGGAGCGCCTTGATGCTGTGGCGGCGCTGGCCCTGGACGACGGCGGAGACGTCCACCCCGGGGACGGTGACGGCCATGGCGAGCTTGATGGCCAGTTCGTCGCGCGGGGGGTTGGTCCGGGGCACCGGGGTGTCGAACCAGGCCCGCAGCTCGGTGCGTCCCTCTTCGGTGACGGCGTAGAACTGGTGGCCCTCGTCGTCCTCTCCGGCGGGCTCGACCAGGCCGTCCCGTTCCAGTCGGGACAGCGTGGTGTAGACCTGCCCGACGTTGAGCGGCCAGGTGGCGCCGGTACGCGCCTCGAACTCGGTGCGCAGTTGGTAGCCGTAGCGCGGGCCCTGGTCGAGCAGGGCGAGCAGACCGTGTCGGATGGACATACTCAGTATGTATACCCGGTATGCCCCGCGGGCTCAAGCCGCGCCCCCTCCCCCGGCGAGCGGGTACCGTCGTGCGGTGTGAGCCAGTTGCGCATCGCCACCTTCAACCTGCTGCACGGTCAGCCGCTCGCGCCGGACGGCGCCCCGCGGCCCTACCCCGCCGACGCCGGCGGGCCGCTGGCGGAGGCGGTGGCCGCGCTGGACGCCGACGTCCTGGCCCTCCAGGAGGTGGACCGCCACCAGTCCCGCTCCGGCGGCACCGACCAGGCCGCGGTGGCCGCCAAGGCCATGGGGGCCGCCGACTGGCGGTTCGCCGCCGCCCTGCACGGGCGACCGGCGCCGGTCGCGGGCTGGGTGCCGGAGCCCTCCGTGCCCGACGGCCTGCGGGTGTACGGGCCCGGCGACGTCGGCGACGGCGCCCCGCCCTCGTACGGCACCGCGCTGCTGACCCGGCTGCCGGTGCGGCACTGGCGGGCCCGCCGGTTCGCCCCGGCCCCGTTCGGACTGCCGCTGCGGGTGGCCGGCCGGCGCGGGCTCACCCCGGTGCCGGACGAGCCGCGGGCTGCGCTGGCGGCCGTGCTGGAGGGCGACGACGGCCCGTTCACCGTGGTGGCGGCGCACCTGTCCTTCGTCCCCGGGTGGAACATGGCGCAGCTGGCCGGCATCCGGCGGTGGATCGCGGACCTGCCGCAGCCGCACCTGGTGCTCGGCGACTTCAACCTGGTCGGCGCGGTGCCGCGCACCGTCCTCGGCGGGGCGACGGCGCTGGAGCGCACCGCGCCCCGGGCGCGGGTCCGGGAGCTGCGGGCGGCCCGGCGGGCCCGGCCGGCCCTGGCCGAGCCGCGCCGGCGCCGGGTGCGCGAGCCCCGCCCCCGCCTGCAGGGCTGGTACGACCTGGCCCGCACCCCGACGTACCCCTCGCACCGCCCGGCGGTGCAGTTCGACCACGTGCTGGCGGTCGGCGTGCCGCGCTCCGCGGTCGGCCCGGCGGCGGCGCCGCGCGCGGCGGTGTCGGACCACCGGCCGCTGCTGGTGGAGGTCTCGCTCTAGTGCGGGCCCGGTTCGGGCCTGGTTCGGGCCCGGTTCGGGTCTAATGCCGGGTCAGGATGCCGTGCTGGTGCGGTAGTTGGGTGCCGGCGGCGGGGGCCGGCGCGTACTGGAGGAGCAGCATGGCCGCGTCGTCGCCGAGTTGGCGGCCGACGTGGCGCACCACGTCCTCGTGCAGGCGCTGCAGGACGTCCGCCGGGCGGCCGTCGGCGCAGCGCGGGAGGCGTTCGGCGAGCGGGTAGAAGGCGCCGGAGCGGTCGCGGGCCTCGATCACCCCGTCGGTGAACAGCAGGACCCGGTCGCCGGGCCGCAGCGCCACCCGGTGCACCGGGGGCCGGACGTCGGCCGGGTCGAGGACGCCCAGCGGCGGGACGGTCTCGGCGAGTTCGAGCGGCCGGACGTCCCCGCCGCGCAGCAGCAGCGGCGAGGGGTGGCCGCAGTTGACCAGTTCCGCGGTGCCGTCCGCCCCGACGCCGATCAGCACCAGGGTGACGAACTCCTCCTCCACGCCCGGGTGGTCGTTCTCGTGCAGGGCCCGGTCGAGGCTGACGGCCAGCCAGCCGGCGACCCGGTCGAGTGCGGGCTCCTGGTGCGCGGCCTCGCGGAAGGCGCCGAGGACGGCGGCGGCGGTCTCGACCGCGCCGAGGCCCTTGCCGCGGACGTCGCCGACCACGGCCCGCACCCCGTGCCGGGTGTTGACCACCTCGTACAGGTCGCCGCCGATCCTGGCGTGCGCGGCGGCGGCCTCGTAGTGGACGGCCGCCTGGACGGTGCCGACCCGCTCGGGGACGGGCCGCAGCAGCACCCTGCGGGCGATCGAGGCGACGAGCTGGGCGTCGGCCAGCGCCCGCTCCTGGCGCAGCCGCAGGGTGGCGCTGACCCAGCCGATCAGGGCGACCAGCAGGATCGCGAAGACGCTGGCGGCGTGCACGGACTGGTCGAGCGCGTCGCTGCGGAAGGCCATCAGGAAGGCCACCGCCTCGGTGAAGAGGCCGATGGCGAGCGGGTACCAGGTTCGGTGGCTGACCACGGCGGCCAGCGCGGGGACGGCGGTGAGGGCCGGTTCGACCGTCACCTCGGTGTTGCTGACGAAGTCGAGGGCGACGATCAGCGCCATGCCGATGAAGGGCAGCGCGAGCGCCGTCCTCGGCCAGGTGCCGGTCGTGCCCGGAGCGGGTCCCGGGGTCGGCCCGGTGAACCGCTCTCTGATCCATCCGGTCGCGCTCAACGTCGGTTACTCCAGCAGAAGACGCCGATGCCCTGGGGCACCTGCGGTGATGACTGAGGGTTAGGGAATGCGGGCCTCGCTGGCGGCCGGAGCACGGGGGTTGACCGGTTACCGACCCCACAATAGGCACGAAACGTGCATGACGCACAGGTTTCGGGCGCTGCCGTGATGACTTGAATGCTCTGCGTGACTCATTCTTCACTGTTCCCGATCAGGAGCCGTTCCAACTCTTTTCGGTCGGGAAGTCCTGCCGGACGGACGATCCGCCCGCTGCGGACGTACAGGAAGGAAGCCGTGACCTGCTCCGGCGGAACGCCCGCCTGCTCGGCCCAGGCGATCCGGTAGACCGCGAGCTGCAACGGGTCGGCGGTCTCCTCGCGGTGGGTCTTCCAGTCCACCACTTCGTAGCGTGACGCGCCACCGGTTACTGACGTCACGTCACCGTCCCGGTAGACCGCGTCGATCCGGCCGCGCACCACCCGCCCCCCGAGCACCAGCTGGAACGGCGCCTCCACCCGGTGCGGCCGACGCTGGGCGCACGGGGTGCGCAGGAACGCCTCCTTGAGCTGCTCCAGGTCCTGCTCGTCCTCGATGCCGTCGTCGTCCGCACCGGGCAGCGCGCCCGGCTCGATCAGCAGCAGCGGTTCGATCCGGGACTGCACCCAGGCGTGGAAGCGGGTGCCCCGCCGGGCGGCCGGCTGCGGCGGGCGCGGCATCGGCCGGGCCAGGTCGCGCGCGAAGCCGTCCGGGTCGGCGGCCAGGCGCAGCAGTTGGGTGGCGGACAGCGAGGCGGGCAGCGGCACGTCGCGGGCGGTGCGCCGGGAGCGCTCCAACTCGCCCAGCAGCGCGGTGAGGTCGCGGTCCCAGGAGGCCGCCTGGCGCTGGTCCTCGACGGCCATCGGCTCGGGCTCGGGGGCGGGCGCGCCGGCCAGCCGGGCGTGCACCACCTCGGCGACCCGGCGGCGGGCCAGCTGGGCGGCCGGGTCCAGCGGCAGCGGCCAGGGGTGCTCGACGGGGGCGGCCAGCGCCGGGTTCTCGGCGCCCTTCTCCGGCTGCTCGGCCCAGTGCTCGACCTCCCCGGCGCCGGGCCGCTCGCAGTGCTCGCGCAGCTGCTCCAGGAAGGCGGACGGGCCGCGGACGGTCTTCTGGCTGGGCCCCCACCAGTGCCCGGAGGCCAGCAGCAGCGTGCGCGGGCGGGTGAACGCGACGTAGCCCAGGCGCAGTTCCTCGGTGCCGGAGTGCTCGGCCAGCTGCCGTTTGAACGCGGTCATGGCCTTGCCGTCCCACCCGCCGCGCACGTCGGGCAGGGTGTCCGCGTCGCCGCGCAGGGCGTGCGGGAGGACCCGCTTGCTGCTGGTCCAGCGCTCGCGTGAGGTGGTGGACGGGAAAGAGCCCTTGACCAGGCCGGGGACGGCGACGACGTCCCACTCCAGGCCCTTGGACTTGTGCGCGGTGAGCACCTTCACGGTGTCCTCGCCGCCGGGCAGGCTGCTGTCCAGGCCTCGCTCGTACTCCTGGGCGGCGCGCAGGAAGCCGAGGAAGGCGGCCAGGCCGGGGTCGCCGTCGAGGTCGGCGAAGGAGGCGGCGACGTCCAGGAAGGCGTGCAGGGTCTCGCGCCGCCGGGCGGCCAGTGCCTGCGGGGAGGCGGCGAGTTCGACCTCCAGGCCGGTGACGGCCAGTACCCGGTGCAGCACGTCCATCAGCGGGTCGGCGAGCGAGCGGCGCAGGTCGCGCAGCTCCTGGCCGAGGCGGGCCAGGCGGATCCTGGCCTCGGCGGAGAAGGGCAGTTCGTCGGGCTGCTCCGCGTCGAGGAAGGTCTCCACCGCGTCGGCGAGCGAGACCACCTCGGTGGGGTCGGCCTCGGCGACGGCCGCCGTCAGCGCCTCCACGCCCTCGGGCCGGTCGGTGCGCACCAGGTCGGCGGCCCGGCGGCCGAGCAGGGCGAGGTCGCGCGGGCCGATCCGCCAGCGCGGGCCGATCAGCAGGCGCACCAGCGCGGCGTTGGCGGTCGGGTCCTGGAGCACCTCGCAGACCGCCACCAGGTCGGCCACCTCGGGCAGTTGCAGCAGCCCGCCCAGGCCCACCACCTCGACCGGCAGATCGCGGGCGACCAGGGCGGCGTGGATGTCCGGGAAGGCCGCGCCGCCGCGGCACAGCACGGCGATCCGGCCGGGCGCGGTGCCGGTGCGCACCAGATGGGCGATCGAGTCGGCGAGCCAGTCGATCTCCTCGGCGTGGGTGGGCAGCAGCGCCGCCCGCGCGTAGCCGTCCTGCTCGGCGCCGGGGGCCGCGCGCAGCGCCTCGACGCCCTCGTGCATGGCCCGCAGCGGCGCGGCGAGTTCGTTGGCGAAGGCGAGCAGCCGCCCGCCGCTGCGGCGGTTCTCGCTGAGCGCGTAGCGGGCGGCGGGGCGGCCGTCGGCCTTCGGGAAGTGCCGGGGGAACTCGTCGAGGTTGGCGACGGAGGCGCCGCGCCAGCCGTAGATCGCCTGGCAGGGGTCGCCGACGGCGGTGACGGGGTGGCCGTCGACGGGGCCGCCCGGTCCTGCGGGGCCGGCGCCGAACAGGCCGGCCAGCATCAGCCGCTGGGCGACCGAGGTGTCCTGGTACTCGTCGAGCAGCACGACCCGGAACTGGCCGCGGAGCAGCGCGCCGACCTCGGGCCGCTGCTGGGCGAGCCGGGCGGCGGCGGCTATCTGGTCGCCGAAGTCCATCAGCCCGGCGGCGTGCTTGCGGCGCCGGTAGTCCTCGACCAGGCGCAGCAGCTCCAGCCGGGCCCGGGCGGTGGCGGGGACGGCCCGCAGGTCGTCGTTGGTGAGCTTGACGGTGGCGAGGGTGTCCAGCAGGTCCTCGTCGTGGGCGCGCAGGGTGTCCGGCTCGACCAGGTGCTCGGCGAGTTCGCCGTCCAGGGCGATCAGGTCGGCGACCAGGTTGGCGAAGGTGCCGGTGAGCGCGGGGAACGGGCCGCGGGCGGTGCGCAGCACCTTGGCGGCGAGCTGGAAGCGGGTGGCGTCGGCGAGCAGCCGCACGTCGGGTTCGATGCCGATCCGCAGGCCGTGCTCCTTGAGCAGCCGGCCGGCGAAGGCGTGGTAGGTGGAGATCTCCGGTTCGCCGAGCGGCTCGACGGCGTCCTCCCCGGTGACGCCGGCCCGCAGCAGGGCGGTGCGCACGCGCTCGGCGAGTTCGCCGGCGGCCTTGTTGGTGAAGGTGAGGCCGAGCACCTCCTCGGGCCGGACGGCGCCGGAGCCGACCAGCCAGACCACCCGGGCGGCCATCACCGTGGTCTTGCCGGAGCCGGCGCCGGCCACGATCACGGCCGGTTCCAGGGGGGCGCCGATGGCCGCCATCTGCTCCCGGTTGAACGGGATGCCCAGCAGCTCCTTGAGCTGGTCGGGATGGCTGAGCACGGCGGTCACCCCGCAACGTTAACCGGAGCGGCGGACAACCTTCACTCGACGAGTTGCGCCCCGTCCCGCTGGGCGGAGCAGCTGCGGCGGAAGGTGCAGCGGTCGCAGCCGCCGCCGGTCTGCGGGACGAAGCGCTCGGCGAGGACCCGGCCGGCCGCGTCGGCGAGCAGGTTCTCGATCCACGGCTCGCCCTCCGGCGGGTCCTGCCGCTGCACCTTGGGGGCGTCCTGGGCGGCCTTGGCGGCGGGCTCGCGCAGGTGGACGAGTTCGGCGCCGCCGGTGGCCGGGGGGCGGTCGGCGAAGCCGGGCAGCTCGTTGAGCGCCCCGGCGCGGACGGCGAGCTGGTAGACGGCCAGCTGCTTGTGCTCGGGCAGCGACCTGTCGGTGGGGATCTGCTTGCCGGTCTTGAAGTCGACGACGTAGGCGCGCCCGGCCGCGTCCTTCTCGACCCGGTCCATCGAGCCGCGGATGCGCACCGAGACGCCGCCGGCGTCGAGGGTGACGTCGAAGCCGTGCTCGGTGGCGACGAGGTCGCGGCCGCGTTCCAGCACGTGCCAGTTGAGGAAGCGCTCCAGGGCGGCACGGGCCTGGGTCTTCTCCTGCTGGGACTTCCAGGGCGCGTCGAAGGCCAGCGCGTCCCAGACGGTGTCCAGGCGTTCCATCAGGACGGCGAGGTCGGCGGGGGTGCGCCCGGAGCCGACCTCGTCGGCGAGCGCGTGCACGACGTTGCCGAAGCCCTGGGCGGCGGAGCCGGGTGCGCGGGCCTTGACCTCCTTGTCCAGGAACCACTGCAGCGAGCAGTTCTCCAGTTGCTCCAGGCCGCTGCCGGACAGCCGCACCGGCAGGTCGGCGCTGCGCAGCGGGTCGGGGGCGGCGGTGGCGTCGGCCAGGCCCCACCAGCGGTCGGGGCGGGCGGCGGGCACCAGCGGCAGGCCCTCGTCGTCGGTGGCGGCGGCGAGCAGGGCGAGCCGTTCGGCGGCGGCCCGGCGCAGTTCGGGCGACCGGGCCGGGTCGACGGTGACGGCCCGCAGTTCGGCGACCAGCGCGGCGACGGACAGCGGGCGGCGCGGGCGGTGGGTGACGTCCTCGACGACGACCGGCGGGGTGCGGCGCACGACCCTGCCGGTCCGCGGGTCGACGTCCTCGCGGTAGAGCTCGCGCAGGAAGCGGGAGGGCTCGTCGCCGTCGTCGGCGGGGGCCTTGACGGCGGTGACGATCAGCCGTTCCCGGGCGCGGGTCGCGGCGACGTAGAAGAGCCGGCGCTCCTCGCCGAGCAGGGCACCCGGGGAGAGCGGTTCGGCGAGGCCGTCGCGGCCGATCCGGTCGGCCTCCAGCAGGGAGCCGCGGCGGCGCAGGTCGGGCCAGAGGCCGTCCTGGACGCCGGCGACGACGACCAGGCGCCACTCCAGGCCCTTGGAGCGGTGGGCGGTCATCAGCCGGACGGCCTCGGGGCGCACGGCCCGGACGGTGAGGGTGTCGGCGGCGATGTCCTGGGCGTCGAGCTCGGCGAGCAGGTCGAGGGCGCCGCGGTGGCCGGTGACCTGCTGCTCGGCGCGGGCGGCGGTCTCGAACAGGGCGCACAGCGCGTCGAGGTCGCGGTCGGCGTTGCGGCCGGCGCCGCCGCCGCGCAGGGCGGCCCGTTCCAGGCGCTCGCGCCAACGGCGGCTGCCGTCCCACAGCTCCCAGAGCGCCTCCTCGGCGGTGCAGCCGCCGGCGAGGCGTTCGCGGACCTTGCGCAGCAGGGTCCCGAGGTCGCGGGCCCGGCGGGCGTGGGCGGGGTCGAGGGCGATCAGCCGCTCGGGTTCGGCGAGGGCCTCGCGCAGCAGGTCGCCGGCCGGGCGGGGAGCGGCCGGGTCCCCGTCGGCGCGCAGGGCGGCGCGTTCCTCCTCGCGCAGGGCGCGGCCGAGGCGGCGCAGGTCGGAGCCGTCGAGGCCGCCGAGCGGGCCGGTGAGCAGGGCGTGGGCCAGGTCGGTGGTGAGCGGGTCGGGTGTGTCGGGGTCGCCGTTGCGGTCGCGGGCGGCCTGCTCGGCGCAGACCCGCAGGGCGAGCAGCAGGTGGGCGACGGCCGGCTCCTCGCGCAGCGGCAGGTCGTCGCCGTCGATCTCCAGCGGGACGCCGGCCGCGCTGAGCGCCCGCCGCACGCCGGGGATGGAGCGGGCGCCGGCCCGGACCAGGACGGCCATCTCGCCCCAGGGAACGCCGTCCTCCAGGTGGGCGCGGCGCAGCAGGTCGGCGATCGAGTCGAGTTCGGCGCCGGGGGTGGGGTAGGTGTAGACCTCGGCCCGGCCGCCCTCGCGGGAGGGCAGCAGCGCGCGGTGCTGGGCGAGCTTGTCGGCGGGCAGCCGGCCCATCGGCATCCGCCGGGCGAGCTCCCGGGAGGCGGCGAGCAGGACGGCGCCGGAGCGGCGGGAGACGCGCAGCACCTTGACGTCGGCGGGTTCGCCGTCGGCCCGGCGGAAGGTCTGCGGGAAGTCGAGGATGCCGTTGATGTCGGCGCCGCGGAAGGCGTAGATCGACTGGTCGGGGTCGCCGACCGCGACGAGTTCGCGGCCGCCGCCGGCCAGCTGGCGCAGCAGCCGGACCTGGGAGGGGTCGGTGTCCTGGTACTCGTCGACGAACACCACCTCGTAGCGCCGGCGCAGTTGTTCGGCGACCTCGGGGCGTTCGGCGAGCAGGACGGCCCGGTGGACGAGTTCGGCGTAGTCGAGGACGCCGCGCAGGTCGAGCACGTCGAGGTAGTCGGCGAGGAAGTGCGCGGCGGCGGCCCAGTCGGGGCGCTGGACGCCCTGGGCGAAGCGCTCCAGTTCGGCTTCGCCCAGGCCCAGCTCGCGGCTGCGGGCGAGGACGGCGCGGACCTCGTCGGCGAAGCCCCGGGTGGTCAGGCAGGCCCGCAGGTCGAGCGGCCAGTGGATCCGGGAGCTGCCGAGTTTCGCGTCCTCGGCGCCGCCGGCCAGCAGTTCGCGGACCATGACGTCCTGCTCGGGGCCGGAGAGCAGCCGCAGCGGTTCGGCGTAGTCCTGCGGGTCCTGGTGGGCGCGCAGCAGGGCGTAGCTGAAGGAGTGGAAGGTGGTGGCCTGGGGGGCGGCCGAGGAGGAGCCGAGCCGGGCGGACATCCGGTCGCGCAGTTCCGTCGCGGCCTTGCGGCTGAAGGTGAGGACGAGGATGCGCTCGGGGTCGGTGCCGTTCTCGATCCGCCGGGCGACGGCCTCGACCAGGGTGGTGGTCTTGCCCGTCCCGGGGCCGGCGAGCACCAGCAGCGGCCCGCCGCCGTGCTCGACCACGGCGCGCTGGTACTCGTCCAGCACGGGTGGGGCGGGCTGGACGAGCGGGCTGCGCACGAGCCGGTACGGGGAACTCACGGAGGCGGATCCTGGGGTTGTGCTGGAGGCGTGGCCGGGCGGGCCCGCCGGGGCCCGCCCGTATCGAGCCTACGATCCTGCCCCGTCATTCCCGTCGGCGCGGCGGTTTCGCGGCATCCCCGGTCCGCGGCGACAGTCCGCGGCGGCCCGGTCCGCATTCCGCGTTCCGCGGCTGCCTCAGTGCGCGGCGTCCGGCTCCTGCCCGTCCCAGCGGGCCCGTCGCAGGTCGACCCGGGGCGGGTCGGCGAGTTCGCGCAGCGGGGTGCCCTCCTCGCCGTAGTGGGCGAGGGCGCGGTGCTCGTGCCCGGGCAGGAAGCGGCCGTCGGCGCGGATGACCCGCCACCAGGGGACGGAGCCGCCGTACAGGGCCATCACCCGGCCGACCTGCCGGGGGCCGCCCTGGCCGAGGTACTCGGCAACGTCCCCGTAGGTCATCACCCTGCCGGGTGGAATCCGCTCGGTCAGGTCGAGCACCAGTTCGGCGAAGGGCGGCAGGGTGTCCGGGAGGCCGTCGTCTGTTACGTCCGTCACCTGGGGCATTCTTCCTCACGGGGGCGCACCCGTGGCCCCGCACGTACGATCCGCCGCGCCCGATCCGGCCCCTGTCCAGCACGGGGCGCCGAGGCATGCCACCATCTTCGGGGCGGTGAGTGGTGATACGAGGACAAGACCAGATGACCGGGACGGCTGACGTGGGTGTGGACGAGGACTCCGACGAGTCCGCCGCCGCCGTGCCCTCGGCTCCCGGTGGTGGGCCCGCGACCGGGCCGACTCCGGAAGTCTCCCTGATCAAGGACCTGACGATCAAGACCCCCGCGCCCGCCGAGGCCTCCGAAGAACCCGCCGAACCCTTTGAAGCCGCCGAGGCCGCCGAGGACCCCGGGGGACCGGCCGCCGCCGCACCGCCGGCCCGGCGCCCGCTGCCCGACTACCACGACCCGCTGGACGGCACCCCGCACCTGGACGTCGACGAGCCCCTGCTCGCCGCCCGGGCGCACCGCCCGTCCGACCTGATCCGCTTCCTGGCCGGCGTATTCGGCATAGTCGCCGTCTTCGTGCTGGCGGGCATCGCCACCTCGACCACCACCGGCATCGAACAGGACATCGCCACCAACGCGCCGCACTTCTCCGCGGTGCTCTCCACCATCACCGGCCTGCTCTCCAGCGTCGCGGTGCTCGCCGTGCCGCTGGCCTTCGCGGTCGAGCGGCTGATCAAACGCGACGGCCTGCGGGTCGCCGACGGCGTGCTCGCCTCGGTGCTCGCCTACGGCGTCTCGCTGGGCATCGACTGGTGGGTGGCCGAAGGCGCCTCCGACCACATCCGGGACGCGCTGACCAGGCTGCCGATGGACAGCAACGGCACCCTCACCGACCCGGTGCACGGCTACCTCGCCCCGGTGATCGCCTACATGACCGCGGTCGGCATGTCGAGCCGCCCCCGGTGGCGGGTCGCCCTGTGGGTGGTGGTGGTCTTCAGCGGGATCACCGAACTGCTCGGCGGCTACACCACCCCGCTGTCGCTGCTGCTCACCGTCCTGATCGGCTGGTCCGTCGCGTACGGCACGCTGTACGCGATCGGCTCCCCGAACATCCGGCCCACCGGCCAGCACCTGATGATCGGCCTGCGCAAGGTCGGCTTCACCCCGGAGAGCGCCCACCGCGCCCCGGACGCGCCCGGCGGCACCCGCCGCTACTACGTCACCCAGCAGAGCGGCCCGCCGCTGGACGTCCACATCATCGACCGCGAGCAGCAGGCCTCCGGCTTCTTCTACCGGGCCTGGCGTCGGCTGCGGCTGCGCTCGGTGGCGGTGCGCCGCAGCCCGCAGTCGCTGCGCCAGGCGCTGGAGCAGGAGGCCCTGATCGCCTATGCGGCGGCCGCCTCGGGCGCCCGCGCGCCGCAGCTGGTCGCCACCTCCGAGCTGGGCCCGGACGCCGCGATCCTGGTCTACGGCAAGGTCGAGGGCCGCATCCTGGACGAGCTCTCCGACGAGGAGGTCACCGACCAGGTGATGGCCTCGCTCTGGGAGTCGGTGGCGGCCCTGCACGAGCGCCGGATCGCCCACCGCCGGCTGACCGGCGAGTCGCTGCTGGTGGTGGACGAGAAGACGGCCTGCCTGGTCAACCTCTCCGGCGGCGACATCGCCGCCACCGACCTGACGCTGCGCATCGACGTCGCCCAGCTGGTCACCACCTTCGCGCTGCGGATCGGCCCGGAGCGGGCCGTCGCCACCGCCAACGCGGTGCTCGGCGCCGACCGGGTCGCCCAGGCGCTGCCGCTGCTCCAGCCGGTCGGGATGAGCCGCTCCACCAGGGTCGACCTCGCACGGCTCACCAAGGAGCGCAAGACCGTCGCCCGGGCCAGGGCGCTGGAGCAGGTCGCGGCCGGCGAGCGCACCCAGCAGCAGGCCGAGGAGGACATCGCGGTGGCCGGCGAGGACCTGCTCAGCCGCATCCGCGGCCAGATCCTCCAGATCGCCCCCGAGGCCCCGATGGAGCCGGCCAAGCTGGAGCGGCTGAAGCCGAAGAGCCTGATCATGGTGATCGCGCTCACCTTCGCCGCCTACCTGGCGCTGACCACCATCAAGCCGGCCCAGCTCAAGCTCTCCCAGATGGACTGGGTCTGGGCGGCGGCGGCCCTGCTGGCGGCCGCCGCCAGCTACGTCGCCGCCGCGATGAGCCTGACCGGCTTCGTCCCGGAGAAGCTGCCGTTCCGGCGCACCGTCGCGGCCCAGCTGGCCGGCTCCTTCGTCAAACTGGTCGCCCCCGCCGCGATCGGCGGCATCGCGCTCAACACCCGCTACCTGCAGAAGGCCGGGATCCGCTCCGGCCAGGCGGTGGCCTCGGTCGGCGCCTCCCAGCTGGCCGGCCTGGCCGGGCACTTGCTGCTGCTGTTCAGCTTCGGCCTGATCACCGGCAGCCAGACCAACGGCGACCTGTCCGCCTCCCGCGCGGTGATCATCGGCGTGCTGACCGCCGCCGTGCTCGCCCTGGTGGTGGCGGCGGTCGCGCCGCTGCGCCGGTTCGTGCTGGGCCGGCTGCGCTCGCTGTTCTTCGGCGTGGTGCCGCGGATGCTCGACCTGATGCAGACGCCCAGCAAGCTGGTCACCGGCTTCGGCGGCATCCTGCTGCTGACCCTCTCCTTCACCGCCTGCCTGGACGCCTCGGTGCAGGCCTTCGGCGGCGACGTCAGCTTCTCGGCGGTCGCGGTGGTCTTCCTGACCGCCAACGCGGCCGGCTCGGCGATCCCCACCCCGGGCGGCATCGGCCCGGTCGAGGTCGCCCTGATCGGCGCCCTGACGGTCGCGGACGTGTCGCCGGCGGTCGCCACCCCGGCGGTCTTCCTCTACCGGGCGCTCACCTTCTGGCTGCCGGTGCTGCCGGGCTGGATCTCCTACAACATGCTGCAGCGCCGCGGCGCGCTCTGACGTCCACCGGACACGCGGAAGGGCCCGCCGAGGCGGGCCCTTCCGATACGTTCCGGCGTCTGCGTTCCGGCGTCCTAGGCCGGCCGGACAGGTCCTAGTAGACCGGCTTGTGCGGCTCGATCTGGCTGACCCAGCCGAGCACGCCGCCGCCCAGGTGGACGGCGTTGGCGAAACCGGCCGCCTTGACCACGGCCAGCACCTCGGCCGAGCGCACGCCCGACTTGCAGTGCAGCACGATCTTGCGGTCCTGCGGCAGCTTCTCCAGGGCGTCGCCCATGAGGAACTCGTTCTTCGGGATCAGCACCGCGCCGGGGATGTTGACGATCTCGTACTCGCCGGGCTCTCGGACGTCGATCAGGAAGATGTCCTCCTCGTCGTCCTGCCACTGCTTGAGCTGCGCCGAGGTGACGGTCGAGCCGGCGGCGGCGGCCTGCGCCTCCTCCGACACGACGCCGCAGAAGGCCTCGTAGTCGATCAGCTCGGTGACCGTCGGGTGCTCGGAGCAGACGGCGCAGTCCGGGTCCTTGCGGACCTTCACCTGGCGGTAGTTCATCTCCAGGGCGTCGTAGATCATCAGCCGGCCGACCAGCGGGTCGCCCACGCCGGCCAGCAGCTTGATCGCCTCGGTGACCTGGATCGAGCCGATGGACGCGCACAGCACGCCCAGCACGCCGCCCTCGGCGCAGGAGGGGACCATGCCCGCCGGCGGGGCCTCCGGGTAGAGGCAGCGGTAGCAGGGGCCGTGCTCGGCCCAGAACACGCTGGCCTGGCCGTCGAAGCGGTAGATCGAGCCCCACACGTACGGCTTGCCGAGCAGCACCGCGGCGTCGTTCACCAGGTAGCGGGTGGCGAAGTTGTCGGTGCCGTCCACGATCAGGTCGTAGCCGGAGAAGATCTCCATGACGTTGGAGTTGTCGAGGCGCTCCTCGTGGAGGATCACGTCGACGTAGGGGTTGATCTCCTTGACCGAGTCCCGCGCCGACTCCGCCTTGGAGCGGCCCACGTCCGACTGGCCGTGGATGATCTGGCGCTGCAGGTTCGACTCGTCGACCACGTCGAACTCGACGATGCCCAGCGTGCCGACACCGGCCGCGGCCAGGTACATCAGCGCGGGCGAGCCCAGGCCGCCGGCGCCGACGCACAGCACCTTGGCGTTCTTCAGCCGCTTCTGCCCGGCCATGCCCACGTCGGGGATGATCAGGTGGCGGGAGTACCTGCGGACCTCGTCAACGGTGAGCTCGTCGGCCGGCTCGACCAGGGGTGGCAACGACACGGGGACTCCGATGGGTGTCTGGTTCAGGTGGCCTGGGCCAGCCTCATGGTGGTTGCTGCGCCGCCACGCGGGTGGCTCCTAGGCCAACAGTGTCACGCCCCTCCGGTATTCCGAGACAGCTCGTCCGATGGGCGAGACGGCCGGCGTCGGATCGTGGGACCGCCCGCCGGAGCCCGGAAAAGCGCCCCGGGCCTGCGCCGACAGGCCGGGGGCGCTCCCGGTGGCCGCTCAGACCCGGCAGGCCGTCTCCAGCCAGACGTCCCCGAGCGACTCCTCCAGCGGCACCTGTGTCCGCCAGCCGAGACGGTCCCGGGCGGTGCGCACGTCCGCCTGCCGCCACGGCACCGGCTCCCCCGCCGCAACCCGGCCCTCCGGCCGGTGGCCCGGCAGGTGGTGGCCCGGCAGGTGGTGGCCGGGCAGGTGGTCGCCGACCGGGCCGCCGGCCGGCACGGGCAGCAGGACCTGCCGGTTCTCCTCGACGATCGCGCCCTCGAAGCCGGACGCCCGGACCAGCAGCTGGGCCGCGTCCCGGGCCCGGACGGCATGCCCGCTGCCGATGTTGACCACCCCGGTGGCGGCCGACACCGCCGCCGCCTGGATCGCCCGGGCGACGTCCCGCACGTCCACGAAATCCCGGTATCCGGACAGGTCCGGCATCCGCACCTGGGCCTCGTCCCGCTCCAGGGCCCGCCGCAGCCCCTCCGCGAGCCGCCCGAACAGCGAGGCGGTCGGCGCCCCCGGTCCCACCACGTCGAACACCCGCAGCACCGCCGCGTCCAGGCCCGACGCCAGCACCAGCTCCGTCCCGGCCAGCTTGGACACCCCGTACGGGCCGACCGGCCGCGGCTCGGCCTGCTCCGACACCGGCACGCCGCCCGGCACCGGGCCGTACTCGGCGGCCGAGCCGACGTGCACCAGCCGGGCCGGCTCCCGGCTGCGCCGGATCGCCTCGCAGACGGTGGCGACGGCCAGCGTGTTCGACCGGATCAGGGTGCGCGAGCTGCCGTAGGTGGCGCCCGCGCAGTTGATCACCACCTGCGGCGCGACCGCGTCCAGGAACCGGGCCAGCGCGCCCGGGCTTCCGGTGGTCAGGTCGAAGCGGATGTCGGCCGAGTCGCGCCGGCCGAGCACCGTCACCTGCAACTCCTGGTCCATGAGCAGACGATCGGTGACCCGGCGGCCGATGAAACCGTCGGCGCCCAGCAGCAGCACCCTCATCGGGGGCGTCCTTCCACGAAGCGAGGTCGGGGACGACCTGGCGGACTGAAATCAAGAGCGGACTGAAGTGAGAGCAACGAGAAGGGGGCGGCACCCGGGGCCGCACCGGCGGGCGGGGCTCAGCGGTGCGAACCGGCCCGGCCGAGCACCGCCCAGGCGTACGCCAGCAGCACCGCGGCGACCGCGCCGCCGCCGAGCAGCCCGGCCGCCGGCCCGGAGCGGCCCAGGGCGAGCAGCCCGAGCGCCGCGGCGGGCCCGGCCAGCGCACCCGCCGCGGCGGCCGCCGTCCGGCCGCAGCGGGCCAGCAGCGCGGGCAGCACCAGCAGCAGGCCCAGCACGCCCTGCGCCGCCCACTGCGCGGCGCCGGCCCGTTCGGCCGCCAGGTGCAGCAGGCCCCCGCCGTGGCCCGGCCCGGGGCGCGGCGCGAGGACGGTCAGCACCGCCATCGCGGCGAAGGTCAGCACCGCGAGCACCGCCAGGTGCAGGGCGACCGCCACCGGGAGCACCGGCCGCATCCGGGACCGGAACTCGGCCAGCGTGGCCGCCGCGCCGAGATGGCCGCGGCCGACCTGCCGGTACCAGCGGGCCGCCCGCTCGGCCGACCCGGCCGACACCGCCCCGGCCAGCACCAGCGCGGCGGTCAGCCGCCGGTCCCCGTCCGCCGCGGCCAGCGGGAGCAGCAGCAGCGCGGCCAGACCCAGCCCGTGCCCCAGCGCCGCCGGACGCCACCGGGCGCCGGCCCGCCGCGGCGCCCGCGCCGGGCCCAGCCCGTCCACCGCCCGGCAGGGGCCGGTGTCCGGCGGGCCGGGCTCGGCCGCACGGTCCGCGGCCAGCGCGGGCACCAGCACCAGCGGGACGGCGGCCGGCAGCAACACCAGCCAGCGGGCGCCGAGCGCGACCACGGCCGCACAGGGCAGCGCGGCCAGCGCGGCGGCGGTCAGCGTCGCCCGGGTGGCGGCGGCGCACTCCCGCCCGCTCGGCGGCTCCGGCGCGGGCGGGCGGCGGGGCACCCGTGCGTACAGCTCCTCGGCGAGCGAGAACAGGTCGGCGTGCCGGCAGCGCGCGGCGGCCTGCGGGCCGAGCCCGGCCTCCTCCAGTCCGGCGGCGATCTCCAGTGGGTCGACGGCCCGCTCGCACAGCGCCCGGTGCTCGGCCATCACCTCGCGCACCGGGTCCCCCACCGGGCTCCCGGGGCCGCCCGGCGCCGCGCCGCCCGCCATCAGACGGCCTCCGCGAGGGCGCCGGGGCGCTCTTGCGCGCCGGCGTCGCCGCCCCCGTCCTCCGGCCGCTCGGACCCGGCCGGCCCGGCGCCGTGGCGGCCCTCGGAGCCGTCCGCCGGGTCCGGGGCGCCCTGGCCGCCCGGGCCGTCCGGCGCGCGGCGGCCGTCGGCGAGCCAGTACTCGGCGGGCCGGGCGAACGGGCGCGGCGACTCCCCGGCCGCGCCGCCGGCCCCGCCGCCGGGGAAGGCCGGGTACTGCGAGACCAGTTCCAGGTAGATCTCCCGGAAGGCGCCGATCACCGGCTCCACGGCGAAGCGTTCCTGTGCCCGCAGCCGCCCGGCCAGCCCGAGCCGGGCGCGCCGCTCCTCGTCGCGCAACAGTGCCAGGCAGGCGCCGGCCAGCGCGCGCGGGTCCCGGGCGGGCACCAGCAGCCCGGTCGGCCCGACCACCTCGCGGGCCACCCCGACGTCGGTGGACACCACGGCCCGGCCGCTGAGCATCGCGTCCGCGAGCAGCCGGGGGCTGTGCTGGGACAGCGCGGAGAACACGGCCAGCGTGCCGCCCTCCCAGGCCTCGGCGAGCGAGCCGGGCCGCCCGGCGAAGTGCACCGCCGCGGCCAGTCCGAGCCGCTCGGCCAGCGCCGCGCAGTGCGCCCGGTAGCCGGGCGCGGCCTCCTCGCCGTGGATCACCAGCCGGGTCCGCGGCAGGTCGGCGCGCACCTGCGCGAAGGCGTGCAGCATCAGCTCGGTGTCCCGCCCCGGCTCCAGCGCGCCCGCCCACACCAGGGTCGGCGCGGCGGGCTCGGGCCCGGCCGCCGGGCGGACCACCGCGGGCGTCCCCTCGTACACCACCCGGGTGCGCGCCGGGTCGGCCCCGCAGCGGCGCTGCCACTGCTGGTCGTGGGCGCTGCCGGGGGTCAGGACGGCCGCCTGCCGGTAGGTCTCCTCGGTGAGCGCCCGGAAGTACGCCAGCAGCAGCGCCCGGACCGGCCACCGGTACGGCGTCTCGCGGTGGCCGAGGTACTGCTCGCGCAGGTGCAGGCCGTGCTCGGTGACCACGAACGGCACCCCGTGCAGGTACCGGGCGACCAGTGCGGGCAGCGCCGCGGGGCCGCCGCCGACCACGTGGCACAGGTCGGCGCCGCCGAGGCCGTCGGGCCCGGTGCCGTACCAGGGCGCGGACAGCGGCCGCAGGCACTGCTCCAGCAGGTCCGCCGCGACCAGCACGTCGCGGACCAGCGGCTGCCCGGCCGAGGTCTCCGCGCCCGGCAGCCGCCAGACCCGCTCCAGGGTGCGCCGGGCGTGCGCGGAGGCGAGGAAGGCGGGCAGCGTGCCGTCCTCCCGGGCGAGGACGGCCAGCCGGTACAGCCCGGCCCCGAAGCCGGCCCGCTCTCCCGGCAGCACCAGGGCTCTGACCAGGTCCTCGTACGCCCGGGCGTACTGGCGTCCGCGCAGCGTGCCGGGCACCCGGCCGCCCGGCCGACGCCCCCACAGCGCCAGCTCGCGCGCCCCGCGCCAGGCGGGGGACAGCCGCTCGGCGGCGCCCTGGCCGCCCTGGCTTCCCTGACCGGTGAGCAGGTACAGCCCGAACTCGTGCTCCGGCAGGCCCGCGGCCAGCCGGTCGCACCAGCCTCCGGCGCCGCGCCGGGAATGTGGGCCGGCACCCTCGGTGAGCAGGGCGATGCGCACGGGAGACCTCCAGGGCAGAGCGGATCACGGGCGGGCGGATCACGGGCGGGCGGGATCGACGGACGGCTTGAGCGGCTCAGGTGGCCACCGGGGCGGCCCCGCACGGCGGCGGGGACGGTCCGGGGGCGAGGAGTCCGGTCGGCCGGGTACGACACCGCGACGCTCCCCCGGGGCGGGGCACCACCGAGCGGTGGTGCGGCCGTCCGGCCCGACGGTCCGGCCGCGCCCCTCCGCGATCCGTTCCCCCGGGCGCACGCCCGTTCCGGCGGGCCGGGCCCGACCCGCCGGGCCCCCTGGTGCGGCCGCCCTCCGGATTTCCCCGGCGTCCGCGGCCTCCCCCACACCTGTTCGGTCCGACAGCAGAAAGGTAGGACCGGGCCCGGGCAATCCATCGGTCACATGCCTGGTTGCCACCTGAACGAGTGAACGGGCGTGACCTCGCCCCGAACCGGGCCGTTACCGGGCGGTCCGCGCGGCCGGGCGCCGGTCGCCGGCCTCCCCGCTCATGGCGGACGATGGGAGTGACCTTGTTCGCCGCCGCGAGGGGCCCCGGGTCCACGATGCCGGCCCGCGCTCCGCGCTTGGTGACGCCGCCGGTGCGGTGCGTCACGAAGTCCGGATTCCGACGGCCCGGACGGCCGTTCCGGCCCCTGTCACACCCCTGCCGACGCCGAGGTCAGCGCCGTATTGTGGGCTCCTGACAAGGAGGCCGAGGTCCTTTTCTCACTCCCGCCGAACGCGGAAGCGGTTACCGAAAAGTAGAATCGGCCCTCTTGCCAGCCCCGAACAACCGAAGTGAGGAGCGCCGTGACGGCCATCCAGGAGGCGCAGGAGCGCCCGCGCGGTGCCCGCCTGCCGCGAAGCGCCCGCCGTGAACAACTGCTCGGTGCCGCCCAGGAGGTGTTCGTCGCGCAGGGTTACCACGCGGCCGCCATGGACGACATCGCCGACCGCGCCGGGGTCAGCAAGCCGGTGCTGTACCAGCACTTCCCCGGGAAGCTGGAGCTGTACCTGGCGCTGCTGGACAAGCACTGCGACGCCCTGGTCGAGTCGACCCGCGACGCACTGTCGACGACCACCGACAACAAGCTCCGGGTCGCCGCGACGATGGAGGCGTACTTCAACTACGTCTCCGGCGAGTCCGGCGCGTTCCGCCTGGTCTTCGAGTCGGACCTGACCAACGAGCCGGCCGTGCGCGAGCGGGTCGAGCGGGCCTCCGAGGCGAGCGCGACGCTGGTCAGCAAGGTGATCCAGGAGGACACCGACCTGCCCGAGGCGGAGTCCAAGCTGCTCGCCGCCGGGGTCTGCGGCCTGGCCCAGATCACCGCCCGGTACTGGCTGTCGCAGGGCCTGGACATCCCCCGCGACGAGGCGGCGCGACTGGTCGCCAGCCTGGCCTGGCGCGGGCTGAAGGGCTTCCCGATGCACCCCACCTCGGAGGGCGGGGAAGCCCTCTAGCAGGGATGATCCACCGAGCTTCGCCGCCGCGGTGATCCCGTGCTCTATGGTGAAGCCGTACGGCGCGGTCGTCGCGAACGCTTGTCCCAGGCGGTCGGGGTGTCCGCGCGTGGAGGCTGCAACCCCGGAGGGACGGAAGCCGTGGAGGTCAAGATCGGCGTGCAGAACACGCCGCGCGAGATCGTGATCGAGAGCACGCAGAGTGCCGATGAGATCCAGAGCGCGATCGCCAAGGCGCTGGAGGGTTCGGAGAAGCTCTTCGCGCTGACCGACGAGCACGGCCGCCGCGTCATCGTCCCGGCCGAGCGCCTGGCGTACGTGGAGATCGGCGAGCAGGCCGCCCGCAAGGTCGGCTTCGGCACCGCCTGAGGCGTCGTCCGAGCTGCTCACCCGGTGCCCCGCTCCCCCAGGGAGCGGGGCACCGTTGCGTGTACGGCCGGGTCGGCCGGGGTACGGCGACAAGTGCGGCCGCCGGCGCCGCGCGCCCGTCCCCGGGGAGGCAGTTTTGCTGGTCGAGTCGATCGCCTTCGCCCTCGTCGGCCTGGCCGCGGGCCTGGCCGCACTGCTGGCGCGGCCCGCGTACTTCCGGGCGGCCCGCACCCTGACCGTGGGCACCGCCCTGGCGGCGGCGCTGCTCGGCGGGACGGTGGCGCACTTCTGCCTGGACGGGCGCTTCCCGGCGGCGTCGATCGCGGCCTCGGCGCTGGCCTCGGCGGTGCTGACCACGACGCTGGCCCGACCGGACCTCGCCGCCGGGCGGGCCCCGGCGCACCGGCACCACCCGCACCGGGCCGGTGTCCACCGCACGCGGCGCCACCGGCCGGCCTGACCCCTGGTTCCCGGGGCCGGACAAGGCTCAGCTGGCCAGGCCCAGGGCGGCCATCCGCCGGGTGTGCGCCTCGGTGATCCGGTTGAACATCTTGCCGACCTCGACCAGGTCGAAGCCCTGCACCTGGACGCCGCCGACCAGCAGGTTGGACAGCGCGTCCCGCTCGGCGACCACCCGCTGGGCCTGGCTGAGCGCCTCGCCCATCAGCCTCCGGCCCCACAGCGCGAGCCGGCCGCCGGAGCGCGGGTCGGCCTCGATCGCCTGGCGCACCTTGTCCACCGCGAACTGGGCGTGCCCGGTGTCGGACATGACGCCGAGCACCAGGTCGCGGGTGTCGTCGTCGAGCCGGACGGCGACCTCGCGGTAGAAGTCGGTCGCGATGGCGTCGCCGACGTAGGCCTTGACCAGGCCCTCCAGCCAGTCCGAGGGCGCGGTCATCCGGTGGAACAGCTCCAGCGGCTCGACGAACGGGCGCATCGCCTCCTGCGGGTCGGCGCCGATCTCGGCGAGCCGGTCGTGCAGGCGCTGGTAGTGCTGGAACTCGGCGGAGGCCATCCGGGCCAGCGCCGCCTTGTCGGCGAGGTCCGGCGCCAGCTTGGCGTCCTCGGCGAGCCGCTCGAAGGCGCTCAGCTCGCCGTAGGCGAGTGCGCCGAGCAGATCCAGTACCGCCGCCCGGTAGCCGGGGTCGGCCGAGCACGCGGCCCAGTCCCCGATCGAGCCGGCCGCGGCGTCCTGCGTCTCACCATGGGTCTCCATGACCCGCCACCTTAGTCCCGCCGGCCCGGGGGACCCACCCTGACCGGCCGCCGGCCGGTCGCCCGGGTGACCGGCCGGAACACTCCTTCCGGCCCGGGTCGGAAGGGGCAATGTCAGACGCGTCACGTGTTCGAGTCGTCGCCTGACTGTATGGTGGTACGGAGCCCCGTCGTGTTCGCACGGTGTCACCGCCGTCTCGGTGTCCCGCGCAAGCCCGCTCCGAAGCGGCACCGTCCATCCGGACGTGTCCGCACCGGAGCCACGGGTACTCACGTACGCGGATGCCCGGTCGGAGAGCCGATCGGCTCCGACCATGGCTTGGACTTCAAGCCTTGGCACCGCATCAGTGGCCGAGCGAGGGCCGCCGAGACCGCGCCCCCTGGCGAAGGTCCCGCGCAGGTCCCTCATGGGAATCCTCCCCGACGCCGCCGGCGACGCGCCCCGCACGGGGCAGCACGCACCGGCCGGCCGCAGGGACCGGCGCGGTTGTGCGTCCGCTCAGCTGCATCAGGGCCGCCAGGCCCGTACGCAGCCGTGCGGCTGCCCGCCCGCCGCTCGCTCTCGGCCCCTTTCACACGGAAGAGGCAGCACCCTGTCCACCACCGCTGAACCCATCAAGACCACGTTCCGGGATCTGGGAATCCTCCCGGAGACCGCCGAGGCGCTCGAGTCCGTCGGCATCGTCCACCCCTTCCCCATCCAGGAGATGACCCTCCCGGTCGCGCTGACCGGCCACGACGTCATCGGCCAGGCCAAGACCGGTACCGGCAAGACCCTCGGTTTCGGCCTCCCGCTGATCGAGCGGTGCGTCGTGCGCGCCGACGTGGACGCCGGCCGGGCGACCGAGGAGCAGCTCTCCGACGGCCCGCAGGCGCTCATCGTCGTCCCGACGCGTGAGCTCTGCACCCAGGTCACCAACGACCTGCAGACCGCCGGCAAGGTCCGCGACGTGCGCGTCCTGGCCGTCTACGGCGGCCGCGCGTACGAGCCGCAGGTCGAGGCGCTCGCCAAGGGCGTCGACATCGTGGTCGGCACCCCGGGCCGCCTGCTGGACCTGGCCGGGCAGAAGAAGCTGAACCTGTCCAAGGTCCGCTCGCTGGTCCTGGACGAGGCCGACGAGATGCTCGACCTCGGCTTCCTGCCGGACGTCGAGAAGATCATCACCATGCTGCCGGCCAAGCGGCAGACCCTGCTGTTCTCGGCCACCATGCCGGGCCAGGTCATCAGCCTCGCCCGCCGGTACATGAGCCAGCCCACCCACATCCGGGCCGCCGCCCCGGACGACACCGGCACCACCGTCGCCAACATCGAGCAGCACATCTTCCGCGCGCACTCGCTGGACAAGGTCGAGCTCGTCTCGCGCATCCTCCAGGCCGACGGCCGCGGGCTGGCGATGATCTTCTGCCGGACCAAGCGCACCGCCGCCGACGTCGCCGACCAGCTGACCCAGCGCGGCTTCGCGGCCGGCGCCGTCCACGGCGACCTCGGCCAGGGCGCCCGCGAGCAGGCGCTGCGCGCGTTCCGCAACGGCAAGGTCGACGTGCTGGTCTGCACCGACGTCGCCGCCCGCGGCATCGACGTCGAGGGCGTCACGCACGTGGTCAACTACCAGTGCCCCGAGGACGAGAAGACCTACCTGCACCGGATCGGCCGCACCGGCCGGGCCGGCGCCTCGGGCACCGCCGTCACCCTGGTCGACTGGGACGACATCCCGCGCTGGCAGCTGATCAACAAGGCGCTGGAGCTGACCTTCAACGACCCGGAGGAGACCTACTCCACCTCGCCGCACCTGTACGAGCTGCTGAAGATCGCGCCGGGCACCAAGGGTGTGCTGCCGCGTTCGGAGCGGACCCGGGCCGGGCTCGGCGCGGAGGAGGTCGAGGACCTCGGCGAGACCGGCGGGCGCGGTGCGCGCACCCCCCGGGCCAAGGGCCCGCGCAGCGGCTCCGGCCGCACCGGCGCCCCCGAGGCCGCCGTGGCGACCGAGGAGAAGCCGCGCCGCACCCGTGAGCGCCGCCGCACCCGCGGGGGCTCCGCGGTCGCCGAGGGCGAGGCCGGGAGCGTCGTCGAGGCCCCCGCGGCCCCGGCCGTCGAAGGCACCGAGGGCGAGGCGGCCCCGCGCCGCCGTCGCCGCCGTTCGCGCGGCGCCGCCGCCGGCGAGGCCGCCGTGGTGGCCGAGGCCGTCGCGGTGACCGAGGCTGCCGTGGCGGCTCCGGTCACCGAGGCTCCGGCCGCGGTGGCCGTCGTGGCCGCCGCCGAGGCCGTCATCGAGGCCGCCGTCGAGGAGAAGCCGGCCGCCCGCACCCGGAAGCGCGCCGCCCGCAAGCCGAAGGCGGAGGCCGTCGAGGCCCCGGCAGTCGAGGCCGTCGAGGCCCCGGCCGCCGAGGCCGTCGTCGCGAAGAAGCCAGCCACCCGGACCCGCACCCGCAAGCCGAAGGCGGAGGCCGTCGCCGAGGCCCCGGCCACCGAGGCCGCCGTCGCGGAGAAGCCCGCCACCCGGACGCGCACCCGCAAGCCCAAGGCCGAGGCCGCGACCGCCCCGGCGGCTCCGGAGGCTGCGGAGGCTGCGGCCGCCGACGCCGCGACCGAGGTCCCGGCCCCGCGCAAGCGCACCCGGGCCCGCAAGGCCGCCGCCGCGCCGGAGGCCACCCCGGAGAGCTGACGCACCCCGCCCCGGAGGGGGCGGGCCGGGCCCCTCGCGGTCCGGCCCGCCCCCTCCGGCGTTCCGGCGTTCCGGCGTTCCGGCGTTCCGGCGTTCCGGCGCAGGCTGGATAGGGTCGGGGTTACCGGCCAGTCGCCCGCAGGAGAGCAGCCCATGAGCACGCCGCCGTTCCTCACCCTTCCCCGCTGCGCCCGCGCGCTGCGGCTGTCGACCAGCCGCGGCGGGTTCGCCGCGCTGCGGGCCGAGCCGGACGGGCCGGCGCGCGGCTCGGCGCTGCTGGTGCCGGGCTTCACCGGCAGCAAGGAGGACTTCATCGCCCTGCTGGAGCCGCTGGCGGCGGCCGGCTACCGGGTGACCGCCGTCGACCAGCGCGGCCAGTACGAGACCGGCGGCCCGGACGACCCGGCCGCGTACGCCGTCGAGGCGCTGGGCGCGGACGTCCGGGCGCTCACCGAGGCCGTGGCCGCCGACGGCGGCGGGCCGCCGCACCTGCTGGGGCACTCCTTCGGCGGCCAGGTGGTCCGGGAGGCCGTGCTGGCCGCGGCCTCGGACGGCCCGTCGCCGTGGCGCTCGCTGACCCTGATGTCCACCGGCCCGGGCGCGATCGACCCGGCCGAGGCGGCCCGTACCCAGTTGCTGCTGGACGTGCTGCCGGTCATGAGCCTGGAGGAGATCTGGCAGGTCATGCGGCAGATGGAGGAGGGCAGCGGGGACCAGAAGCAGCGCCCGGAGCCGGCCGTCGCGGAGTTCCTGCACCGCCGCTGGCTGGCCAACGTGCCGCTGTCGCTGGGCGTCACCGGTGGCCATCTGGTCGCCGCGCCGGACCGGGTGGCGGAGCTGGCCACCGCCACCGCCGACCTGCCGGTGCTGGTGCTGTCCGGGGTGCGGGACTACGCCTGGCCGGTGCCGGAGCAGACCGGGATGGCGGAGCGCCTGGGGGCCCGCCGGGTGGTCGTCGAGGACGCCGGCCACTCCCCCAACGCCGAACGCCCGGCCGCCACGGCCGAGGCACTGGCCGCGTTCTGGGCCTGAACCGGACCGGTCCCGGAGAGTGGTCTGAACCACTTCCCGAAGTTCGACCGTCCTCAACACAGGACAAAAGTCGTTAGTTACGGTAATCTTTGATTCTGTCCGGGAATCATCGCCGGCCCCCGCGTCGGCGCGAATCAGCCGAAACCTGGACTTCACGGTCGGGCAACGGCCCGGAAGCACCACCACGTCACCGTGGTTCACGAGGCACCAGACGCACCAGGCAAGCAGGGGGAGCCCTTGCCGCAGCAGACCGCCGCACGTACGACCCGATCGATCCGGCCGCACCGCCGGACCCGCAGGACCCCGAAAGGGCTGGTACCCACTCAGCCGCAATCGCCCCGACCGACGGGGCAAGAAGAGGAGACGCCCATGACGAAGACCATGCGCTTCGAGATCGTCCGACTGGACGACGCCAACGGCTCCGCCGCCGACCGCCTGATAGCCGACGCCGAGACCGTCCGCGAGTTCGTCCAGGCCGCCGCCCGCACCGGTGAGCGCCTGCTCATCCGCCCGTGCCCGACCGTCTGACCACGCGCGGCGCCTCCGACCGGGAGCCCTCACCCGCCGCCGACGAGCCGGGAGCGTCCGATCCGGACGTTCCGATACCCGACTGACGCCCTGTCACCGCGATCGCCGATGACGGGGCGTCAGTGCGTCCGGGCCCTGCGCCCGTAGACGTTTGCCGCCGCCCGCGACGGGACATCCCCCAACGGGAACCGCCCGTGCCGCGCCGCCCCACCCCGCGCAGAACGGGCCCCGCCACCGACAGGTGCCGCCGAGCCCTCCGTACGGGTGATCGTCCTTGACGCGGCGGTCCGGAGGGAGGAGCGTTGTCGCCTATGAGGGGCGAGCCAAGCTGCCCGAGGTGCGCCGGTCGGGTCCGCGCCCCCGGTCTGTTCTCAGACACCTGGCAGTGCGACCGGCACGGAGCCGTGCACCCGATGCAGCCCGTGCTGCCACCGAGCGTCGAAGCCCTGGGCGTAGCCGTCGCCCGCTCGCAGGTCCCCGTCTGGCTGCCCTGGCCGCTCCCGGTCGGCTGGCTCTACACCGGCATCGCCCACGTCGGCGACGACGTCTCCGGCGCCCGGGCCACCGCCGTCGCCTGCTCCGGGCCGGCCCCGCTCGGCGGCTTCGGCGAGCTGGTGCTCGTCGCCGAGGAGCTGGGGGTCGGTCTCGGCGCCCGCTACGCCGGGATGCCCGGGCCCGATCCGGGCGACTCCGTCGGCCTCTACAAGCCCGCCGACGCCAAACTGCTGGCCGCCGGCCGGCCCACCCCGATGTTCCACGTCCCGGACGCCCCGGCCGACCGCGCGGTGTTCGTCGGCGAGGCCCGCGGTCTCTGGCTCTGGGCGGTCGCCTGGCCCGAGCAGTCGGCCCTGGTGATGTACGACGAACTCGTCCTCACCGACCTGCGCGAGGCCGGCGCCGAACTGGACCTGCTCCCCTGCGGGGCCCTCTCCCCCCGCCTGCTGGGATAGGTCCTGTCCGGCCGGGGCCCGGCGCCCTGTCCTATCCTGGGCGGCACCCCGAGCCCCCAGGAGTCCGCCCCGTGCGCATCGACCTGCACGCCCACAGCAACGCCTCCGACGGCACCGACAGCCCGGCCGAGCTGGTCGCGGCGGCCGTGGCCGCGGGCCTTGACGTCGTGGCGCTCACCGACCACGACACCGTCGCGGGCCACGCCGAGGCCGCCCGGGCGGTGCGCGCGCTGCCGGACGGCAGCCGGCTGACCGTCGTCCCGGGCGCCGAGCTGTCCTGCGTGGTGGGCGGCGTCAGCATGCACCTGCTGGCGTACCTGTTCGACCCGGAGGAGCCGGAGTTCGCGCGCGAGCGGGAGCTGGTGCGCACCGACCGGTTCCGGCGCGGGCGGGCGATCGTCGAGCGCTGCCGCGAACTCGGCGCGGACATCAGCTGGGAGCAGGTGCAGCGGATCGCCGGGGCCGGCTCGGTCGGTCGCCCGCACATCGCCAGCGCGCTGGTCGAGGCGGGCGTCGTGGCCACCGTCTCGGACGCCTTCACCGCCGAGTGGCTGGCCAACGGCGCCCGGGCGGACGTCCGCAAGCACGAGACCGACCCGATCGAGGCGGTCCGGCTGGTCCGGGCGGCCGGCGGGGTGCCGGTGTTCGCCCACCCCGGCGCGGTCAAGCGCGGGCGGACCGTCCCGGACCAGGTGATCGCCGACCTCGCGACGGCCGGGCTGGCGGCGCTGGAGGTCGACCACACCGACCACGACGAGGAGACCAGGGTGCGGCTGCGCGGCCTGGCCGGCGAGCTGGGGCTGCTGGTCACCGGCTCCAGCGACTACCACGGCAGCCGCAAGACCGTCCGGCTCGGCGAGCACACGACCGATCCCGCGGTGTACGAGGCGCTGCTGGCGCAGGCCACCGGCGCGAAGCCGATCGGCGGCTGAGGGCCGCGCCGGGGTGCGGGGGCGCGGCGGGAGCGCGGGGCCAGGACGGAGGCCCGTGACCTGAGCCCCGGTCAGTCCAGCCGGACGCCACGGCGGTCCGGGTCGCGCAGGTCGGCGCCCTGGTCCAGCCAGCGCTCCTGGAGCGCGGCCGCGCCGTGCACCCGCTTCCAGCCGGCCTCGTTGGGCGTCATCGGCAGCAGCGGCAGGAAACGGACCGGGTCGGCCGGCTCGTCCAGCTCCAGGTCCGGCACCAGACCGCCCGGCTCGGCGGCCAGCACCGAGGTGAACGGCGCGCCGTCCCACAGCGGGGCGCCGAGGTCCAGCGAGCCGCCGGGGGCCACCACCAGTCCCTCGACCTGCGGGGTCGCGGCCAGGGTGGCCAGGCTGCGCAGCACGCTGTCGCGCCCGCCGCGGACGGTCAGCACCAGTTCGGCGCGCGGGCCGCGCAGTTGGTCGGCCACCGGCGCGGTCGGGTCGGCCATCGGCGCGGCGGACATGCCGAGCGTCGCGTACCGGACCAGGCCGTCGGCGTCCGGGCCGAAGCGCAGCACCTCGATCCGGTCGGTGCCGAGGAAGGTGACCGCGGCGCGTCCGCTCGGCTCGCCGAAGGTGGTGATCAGCCGGGCCTCGACGGCGGCCAGCACCGCCTCCCGGGAGAGCGCCGGGGAGCTGCCGCCGTGGGGTTCGCCGAAGAGCGGGAAGTCGTGCGCCATGCCGGTGAGCGTAACCCCCGGGGGCGGGCCGGCCGTGTGCGGGAGGCCCGGGCAAAGCCTCGGGAAAGCCCGGGGCGCCGATGGTCGGTCAGATGTTAGGGTGAGCGACTGGCCACCGGGAATCCTCAGGTTCCCGGGGCAGCGGCACGAAGGAGGTGGTTGCGGTGGATACCGGCCGACCATGCAGTACCGGCAGCTCTACCCGGCCCCGACTTCCCCGCACCCCTCGCCACGCAGGCTGAACCGGCTGATCCAGCCGAGGTAGCCCGGGCAGGCCGGACGCGGACGAACCGGCCGGGAGAGCACCCTCACCCCCCTTCACCGGTGTTCTTCGCCGTCGCACCACGGCCGCCCGCTCCTCCCCCGCCTTCCGACCGGGGGGCCCTGACGCCGCTGTGCGGCGGCTCCTGTTCCAGGGAGCCTGCCATGTCGATGATCAACAGCCTGCGCGCCGCCGTCCGCACCAACCGCCGCCGCTCCGCGGTCGGCGCGTACGACGCCGTCCCGGCGGGCGCCGGCTCGGCGGTCGTCGACTGCGCGGTGTACCAGCACGGCAAGCGCCACGGCGAGACCTGCAGCCCCCGCGAGGCCGCCCGCCGAATCAAGGCCGCACACCAACTCCCGGACGGGGACGGCTCGTTCAGCTGGATCGGGCTGCACGAGCCGACCGAGGCCGAGTTCGAGGGCATCGCCCAGCGCTTCGGCCTGCACCCGCTCGCGGTCGAGGACGCGGTGCACGCGCACCAGCGGCCCAAGGTCGAGCGCTACGACGACGTGCTGTTCGCCGTCTTCAAGACCATCCGCTACGTCGAGCACGACCAGCTCACCCCGACCAGCGAGGTGGTGGAGACCGGCGAGTTGATGGTCTTCGCCGGTCGCGACTTCGTGATCACCGTCCGGCACGGCGGCCACGGCTCGCTGCAGGAGCTGCGGCACCGGCTGGAGGCCGACGCGGACGAGTCCGGGCTGCTCGCCAAGGGCCCGTCCGCGGTGCTGCACGCGATCGCCGACCACGTCGTGGACAACTACCTGCTGGTCTCCGAGCGGTTGCAGAACGACGTGGACGAGATCGAGTACGGCGTCTTCTCGGCCAAGGGCGGGCGCAGCGCCGACGTCGGCCGGGTGTACCAACTCAAGCGCGAGGTCCTGGAGTTCAAGCGAGCCGTGGTGCCGCTGCTGCGCCCGATGCAGCAGCTGTCCGAGCCGCTGCAGCGCCTCGTCGACCCGGACATCCAGAAGTACTTCCGGGATGTCGCCGACCACCTGGCCCGGGTCACCGAGCAGGTGCACGGCTTCGACGAACTGCTGAACTCGCTGCTCCAGGCCAATCTGGCGCAGGTCTCGGTGGCGCAGAACGAGGACATGCGCAAGATCACCGCCTGGGCGGCGATCTTCGCCGTGCCCACCATGATCACCGGCGTGTACGGCATGAACTTCGAGTACATGCCCGAACTGCACCACAAGTACGGCTACCCGATGGTGCTCGGCGCCATCATGCTGATCTGCGTCGGGATGTACCGGGGCTTCCGCCGCAACGGCTGGCTGTAGTCGCCCGCGGCGCCCGCCGGCCGCTACCGCCGACCGCCGCGGGCGACCAGGACCAGGCCCACCAGGATCAGCACCACCGCCGGATACGCCGCCGCCGGGGGCCACTGGCCGAGCCAGAGGGCGGCGATCAGGGCCGCGCCCGGGGTCTCCAGCAGGATCGCGGTGGAGGTGATCGACGGGCCGAGGGTGCGCACCACGCGGTTGCTCAGCGAGTGGCCGAGCAGCTGGGCGGCGACCATCAGCAGCACGATCTGCCACCACACCCCGGCCGGCCAGCCGGCCAGCGGCGTCCCGGCGACCAGGCAGATCGCCAGCAGGCCCGCCGCCGTGGTGGCGTAGCAGACCAACGTGTACGCGGTGGTGCTGACGGTCTTGCGGACCTCCGCACCCAGCAGCACGTACCCGGCGGCGGCCAGGCCCGCGCCGAGGGCGAGCGCGTCGCCGAGCAGCGCGCGCGGGGAGAGCGAGAGGTCGACGCCGGTCAGCACCAGCACGCCGGCGAAGGCGACGCCCGTGCCGAGCCAGACCATCCGGGGGGCGCGCACGCCGAGCAGGCGCATCAGCAGGATGGTCCACAGCGGGGTGGTGGTGACCAGGGCGGTCGCCGAGGCCACCGAGGTCATCCGCAGGCTGGGCATCCAGAGCGCGAAGTGCACGGCGAGCAGCGCGCCCGCCGCGATCGCGAGCAGCAGCGCCCGCCGGCCGATCCCGCGCAGTTCGGCGCGGTGGCGCAGCAGCGCGTACGGGCCGAGGACGCCGACCGACATGACGTTGCGCCAGAACGCGATCGCCAGCGCGGGCGCGGCGGTGGCGCTGATCAGCGGGCCGGACAGCGAGATGCCGGCGATGGAGACGGCGAGCAGCAGCAGGTCGGCGGTGGGGAGCGGGTGCGCCGGCTCGGTGGCGGTGGCGGCTGGTGCGGGGGCGGTCGCGGGCCGGGCGGCGGGCACGGCGCTCCTCTGCTGGTCACGTGGGCTGGGGCGAGGCGGGGGGGTGAGGCAGGGCGGGGGCCGGGCTGAACCGGGCCGGGGCTGGGCTGGGGCTGGGCTGGGCTGGGGCTGGGCTGGGCTGGGCGCTCCTACGGTAAGGCCCGTGGAAAGCCGATGGAACTGTCGCCCGACGGCTGAGACAACTCGTGGACGGCGGAGGTCGTACGCTGGGCGCCATGGACCGTACGCCCGCCGCCGCGACCGCCGACGACTTCCTCGACCAGGCCCTGCTGGAGGAGGCCGCGAAGAAGTCCGGCCTCCTCTGGGTCCGCGCGGACGGCCAGGAACAGGCCCGCCCGCTCTGGCACGCCTGGCACGACGGCGCCGTGGTGGTGGTCGGCGAGGGCGGCGAGCAGCCGCTGCACGGCCTGACCGCCGGATCCGGCGCGGTGGTGACCGTCCGCAGCAAGGACAAGGGCGGCCGGCTGACCGGCTGGAGCGCCCGGGTCTCCGAGCTGGCCCCCGGCGGCGAGGCCTGGCTGGGCGCCGTCGAGGAGCTCAAGGGCAAGCGGCTGAACGCGCCCGACACCGACACCATCACCGACCGCTGGGCCCGCGAGTGCCGGGTGCTGCGCCTGGAGCCCGCCGGTGCGCTGACCGAGCGTCCGGGCGCGATGCCGGACGCCTCGCACGCCGCCCAGCCGATGCCCACCGCGGCCACCACCCGCCGCCCCGTCCCGGCCGGCCTGCCCAAACTGCTGTTCAAGCGCCGCTAAAGATTCACGCCCGGGACTCCTCGGCTGTGTACCGTGCCTCGTCGGGCTGGGCTCGCGACACGCGGGTAGCCTTGCCCGCAGGTGCGCCCCGGCGTACCCGGCACGGCATCGAACGAGTCGAGGGAGTTCATGGCAGGGCCAGGCACCCGGGTCTTCATCTCCCACCTCTCCGCCCTCGCCGTCTTCGATCCGAACGGCGACCAGGTCGGCCGGGTCCGTGACGTCGTCGTCTCGCTGCGGCTGAGCGGCCGCCCGCCGCGGGTCCTGGGCCTGGTGGTCGAGGTGGTCGGCCGGCGCCGGATCTTCCTGCCGATGACCCGGGTGACCAGCCTGGAGTCCGGCCAGGTGCTCGCCACCGGCGTGATCAACCTGCGGCGCTTCGAGCAGCGCCCGTCCGAGACCCTGGTGCTCGCCGAACTGCTGGACCGCACCGTCACCTGGTCCAAGACCGGTGAGGACGTCACCGTGCTGGACGTCGGGATGGTGCAGACCCGGTTGCGCGAGTGGGAGATCAGCAAGGTCTTCGTCCAGATCGGCCGGGCCGGCCGGCTGCGCAAGGGCAAGGGCGAGCGGCTCACGCTGGACTGGCAGGACGTCACCGGCTTCACGCTGCCCGAGCAGGACCAGGGCGCCGCCAACCTGCTCGCCACCTTCGACCAGCTGCGCGCCGCCGACCTCGCCAGCGTCATGCACCACCTGTCCGCCAAGCGCCGCGCCGAGGTGGCCGCCGCGCTCGACGACGAGCGGCTCGCCGACGTCCTGGAGGAGCTGCCCGAGGACGACCAGGTCGAGATCATCGGCAAGCTCAAGGACGAACGCGCCGCCGACGTCCTGGAGGCGATGGACCCGGACGACGCCGCCGACCTGCTCTCCGAACTGCCCGGCGACGAGGCCGAGCGGCTGCTCCAGCTGATGGAGCCGGACGAGGCCGAGCCCGTCCGCCGCCTGCTGTCGTACGAGGAGAACACCGCCGGCGGTCTGATGACCACCGAGCCGGTCGTACTGGAGCCGGACGCGACCGTGGCCGAGGCGCTCGCCCGCATCCGGGTCTCCGACCACAAGCCCGCGCTCGCCGCGCAGGTGTACGTCTGCCGCCCGCCGAACGAGACCCCGACCGGCAAGTACCTGGGCACCGTGCACTTCCAGCGGCTGCTGCGCGAGCCGCCGTACGTGCTGGTCGGCTCGCTGGTCGACGACGACCTGGACCCGCTGCCGCCGGACACCCCGCTGTCGCTGATCACCAGCTACCTGGCGACCTACAACCTGGTGTCCGCGCCGGTCGTCGACGAGGCCGACCACCTGCTCGGCGCGGTGACCGTCGACGACGTGCTCGACCACCTGCTGCCGGAGGACTGGCGCGAGTCCGCCCTGCACGGCCACGACGACACGGACGGCACGAGGGAAGAGGTGCACGGTGGACGCTGACCGCAAGGGGCGGCGGGACGAGTCCCCCCGCCAACGCCTCCAGAGCGAACTGCGGGAACTGCGCCAGCTGCGCGAACTGCGCGGCCGCGAGGGCGGCCGGGAGCGGCGCGCCGAGATCTCCGTGGCCGGCCCGGCCCGCACCCGGCTCGACCAGCCCCGCACCGCCCGGCCCGGGCTGATCTCGCTGCCCGCCTACGACCCGGAGGCGTTCGGCAAGCTCTCCGAACGGATCGCGCGGTTCCTGGGCACCGGCCGCTTCATCGTCTGGATGACGGTGGTGATCATCATCTGGGTGGCCTGGAACACCCTGCTGCCGGAGAACGTGCGCTTCGACAGCTACCCCTTCATCTTCCTCACCCTGGTGCTGTCGCTCCAGGCCTCCTACGCGGCCCCGCTGATCCTGCTCGCGCAGAACCGCCAGGACAACCGGGACCGGGTCAACATGGAGCAGGACCGGGCCCGCAGCGACCGCAACATCGCGGACACCGAGTACCTGACCCGCGAGGTCGCGGCACTGCGGCACGGGCTCGGCGAGGTCGCCACCCGGGACTTCATCCGCTCCGAACTCCAGTCCCTCCTCAAGGAGATCGAGGACCGCCGGGAGCCCTCCGAGACCCTGTGACC
Organism: Kitasatospora sp. NPDC098663; assembly: GCF_044760075.1. NCBI lineage: Bacteria > Bacillati > Actinomycetota > Actinomycetes > Kitasatosporales > Streptomycetaceae > Kitasatospora > Kitasatospora sp. NPDC098663. Next base: position 112,469 of record NZ_JBIWAP010000023.1, read on the forward strand.
GGCGGCACGCTACCGGCGGGTTAGGGGATCCCCTGAGCGCCGTACCATCAAGGCATGGCCAACGAGACAGAGGTCGCGGCCGGCGTCACGGAGGAGTCCGTACGCCAGGCGCTGGCGACCGTCAACGACCCGGAGATCAACCGCCCGATCACCGAGATCGGCATGGTGAAATCGGTCGAGATCGCCGAGGGCGGCGCGGTGCGCGTCGCGGTCTACCTGACCGTCTCCGGCTGCCCGATGCGCGACACCATCGTCACCCGGGTCAGCGAAGCGGTCGGCCGCGTGCCCGGTGTGACCGGCGTCGAGGTCGAGCTCGACGTGATGAGCGACGAGCAGCGCAAGGAGCTCTCCCAGCTGCTGCGCGGCGGCGCCCCCGAGCGGGAGATCCCGTTCGCCAAGCCGGGCACGCTGACCCGGGTCTACGCCGTCGCCTCCGGCAAGGGCGGCGTCGGCAAGTCCTCGGTCACGGTCAACCTGGCCGCCGCGATGGCCGCCGACGGCCTGAAGGTCGCCGTCGTGGACGCCGACATCTACGGCCACAGCGTGCCCCGCATGCTCGGCGTCGAGGGCCGGCCCACCCAGGTCCAGGACATGATCATGCCGCCGCAGTCGCACGGCGTGAAGGTCATCTCGATCGGCATGTTCACCCCGGGCAACGCCCCGGTGGTCTGGCGCGGCCCGATGCTGCACCGCGCGCTCCAGCAGTTCCTCGCCGACGTCTACTGGGGCGACCTGGACGTCCTGCTGCTGGACCTGCCGCCCGGCACCGGCGACATCGCGATCTCGGTGGCCCAGCTGGTCCCCAACGCGGAGATCCTGATCGTCACCACCCCGCAGATGGCCGCCGCCGAGGTGGCCGAGCGGGCCGGCACCATCGCGGTGCAGACCCACCAGAAGATCGTCGGCGTGATCGAGAACATGTCCGGCATGCCGTGCCCGCACTGCGACGAGATGATCGACGTCTTCGGCACCGGCGGCGGCCAGACCGTCGCGGACGCGCTCACCCGCACCGTCGGCGCGACCGTCCCGGTGCTCGGCTCGATCCCGATCGACGTGCGCCTGCGCGAGGGCGGCGACGACGGCCGCCCGGTCGTGCTCGCCGCTCCCGACTCCCCGGCCGGCGCCGCCCTGCGCGCCGTCGCCGGCAAGCTCGGCGGCCGCCAGCGCGGCCTCTCCGGGCTCTCCCTCGGGCTGACCCCGAAGAACAAGTTCTGACGACGCCTCGCCGAAGGGGCCGGGTGGTTCGACCACCCGGCCCCTTCGGCGTACCCGGCGCCGTCGCGCCCGCCCTCGCGCCCTACGGGCGGGTGTAGGCGGTCAGGTCGGGGGCGGTGGCGAAGCCGGCGCCGTAGGCGCTGACGCCGCGGCCGTAGGCGCCGAGCAGGACGCCGGGGGCCTCGCCGGCGAGCACCCAGCCGTACTCGGACTCGCGGTAGCGGAAGGGCTGCGGCAGGCCGTTCACCGGGAGGCTGAGGGTGGACCAGCCGGGGCCGGCCAGGTCGTCGGCGAGGTCCCACGCGAGGGTGCTCTGCTGGTCCAGCCAGTCCTGGCGCAGCGCGCGGTCGAGCTGGCCGGGCCAGGTCGAGGCGAGCAGGCCCGAACCGGCCAGCCAGGCGGCGGAGGAGGCGGAGGTCGCCTCCAGGGTGCCGGTGTTGTCGGCGCTGCGGCGGCTGTCCCGGCGGGCCACCGTGACCACGACCGCGAACCTGCGCATGTCGCGCGGCTCGTACTGCCTGGCCGGCTCCTCGCCGTGGCCGAGGCTGCCGTAGTCGACGCTGCCGGGCGCCCCGGCACGGGGGCCTCCGGCGCCGGCCTGCATCAGGTAGCGGCGGCCGGTCCAGCCGTCGTCCAGGCCGTACCAGGGGAAGTCGGCGGACAGGTAGGGCACCAGCGGGTCCGCCGGGCCGGCCTGCCCGCCGACCACCGGGCCGCCGGCCGTGGCCGTCGTCCCCACCGCCTGACTCGTCGCGTCCATCCCCGGGCCTCCTCAAACACACGTTTGCCTGCCGTGGCGCGCTCCCATCGTGGCGTACCGCGGCGTTCCCGGGAGCCGTTCCTGGTCCGCGACAGCGCGGAATGTGACGGACGGCTCAGCGGGAACAATCAGCACAATAGCGGCGCACACGCCGCCGCCCCGCTCAGCCGGGCGGCCGGGCGGGGCGGTGGCGTGGTCGTACGGGGCGTGACCGGGGGTCGGTCAGGTCGCGTCGGGGTCGAACGGGGGCCGCTCGCCGGGCTGCAACGGCGCCCCGGTGGAGGCCGCCACCGGGGTGGCGGCCTTCTCGAAGCTCACGCTGCCGCTGCGGCCGTTCACCGGCGCCGCCGGCTTGTCGTCCAGGACGGAGCGGATGTCGAGCGAGTCCTTCATCTCCTTGAGGCCCAGCGGGTCCTCTTCGCCGCCCATGAGCTGCTTGCGGACGAAGGTCTTGGGGTTCAGGTCCTCGAACTCGAAGTCCTTGAACTCGGGGCCCAGCTCGCTGCGGATGTCCTCCTTCGCGTTGTCGGCGAAGGAACGGATCTTCCGGATGAAGCCCATGGTGTCCTGGATCAGCTTCGGCAGCTTGTCCGGGCCGAAGATGATGATCGCCATCACGGCCAGGGTCAGGATCTCCAGCCCGCCTACATCGCTGAACACCTAAGCTCCCTAGCTCGCCGGACGACGGTCCCTACAGGGTAATGGCCATCGGCGGGTCCATGGTCCACGCTGCGATGAAGCCGTGGTAAAGACCTGCCGATGGCCGAGGTCGTCGCGACCGGGGCGCGAGCGGCGCTCTGGGAACGGGACAGGGCCTAGCGGGTCTGCTGGCGCAGTGCGGGCAGGCCGTCCGAGTTGCGCTCCGCGGCCGGCGGCGGCGTCGCGTCGCGGGTCGCGGCGACGGGGTGGGCCGGGAAGTCCACCGGGATCTGCGCGGTCATCGGGACCAGGCCCCCGTTGCGGCCCGTGCCGCCGCTGTTGCCGACCGTGCTGACCGGGTTGCCGTGCTGGTCCTCGCTCTGCGCGCTGAGGCCGCCGACCCCGCCGAGCGTGACCGCGGCGACCGAGAAGGCGCCCGCGGCGGCGAACACGAAGCGGCGCCCGCGCGGCGCGGCGGAGCGTACGGCGGCGGCCGGGCGGGGCCGGACGGTGCTCTCGGGGCGGGCCGCGGCCTCGGGGCGGGCCGCGGCCTCGGGGCGGTCGTTGCGCCGACCCATCAGGGGCCGCAGCACCGCGCCGCCGCGCCCGAACGCCCGCGGGTCGACCCCGGGCACCGGGGTGTCGGCGCCGAGCGCGCCCGCGCCGAAGGAGGCGCCGGCGCCGCGGCCGAAGGAGCCGCCGGTGAGCCGGCTGCCGCCGAGCGTGCCGCCGGCCGCGACCCCGCCGCCGGGCAGGTCGTCGTCGTCACCGCGGCTGCCGCGGCGGACGGGCCAGTCGGCGTCCGCCGGATCGTCCTCGGGAAGGCCTCCGACGGCCATCAGCCGGGCCATCAGGCCGGAGGACGGGCCGGGGGTGCCGGTGCGGGTCAGCAGGTGCTTGACGGCCCGGCCCGCGTCGACCTCGGCGAGGCACTGCGGGCAGGTCGCCAGGTGGGCCTGGACGCGATCGCGCGAGTCGTGGCCGAGCTCGCCGTCCAGGAACGCGGAGAGGCGCTCACCGAGGTGGTGCTCCTCGGCGGCCGGCTCGGCGGGGCGCACCGGCACCGCGCGCAGCGCCGTCTCGCCCGGCAGCGGCAGCGCGGGCAGGACGGGCTCGCCCGGTTCGTCGCCGCCACGGCGGCCGGGCAGGGCCCAGCCCCGCCTGGCCGCGGACCGGCCGGACGGGTCCGACTGGCCCGGCCCGGACCGGCCGGTTCCGCTCACGATCGCCTCCGTCCGCGCGCACCCGGCGCGAGCGCGCCCTCGACGGCGGCGCCGACCGGCACCGGCTCCTCCGAGCCGCCGCGGCGCTCGCGCCCGGGGGCCGAGCCGGGGGCACGGTGCTTGAGCGCGGCGCGCAGGTGCGAGCGGCCGCGGTGGATGCGGCTGCGGACGGTGCCGAGCTTGACGCCCAGCGTGGCGGCGATCTCCTCGTAGGACAGTCCCTCGATGTCGCAAAGCACCACGGCGGCGCGGAACTCCGGGGCGAGGGTGTCCAGGGCGTGCTGCACGTCGGCGTCGAAGTGCGTGTCACTGAAGTGCTGGGCCGGGCTGGGCTCGCGGGAGGCGAGCCGCTCGGCCGCGTCCTCGCCGAGCGCGTCGAAGCGGATGCGCTGGCGGCGGCGGACCATGTCCAGGAACAGGTTGGTGGTGATCCGGTGCAGCCAGCCCTCGAACGTGCCGGGGGTGTAGGTGGACAGCGAACGGAACACCCGGACGAAGACCTCCTGGGTGAGGTCCTCGGCGTCGTGCTGGTTGCCCGTCAGGCGGTACGCGAGGCGGTAGACCCGGGCGCTGTGCGCCTCGACGATCTCCTCCCAGGAGGGCGGAGTCCAGGTCTGCGCGTCGGGGCCCTCGGTGAAGGTCGCGAGGGCGGGGGCCTCGGTGGTACCGGCGGCCGGCGTTGCGGCGGCGGGCTGGTCCAGGTCGGAGTGCGCAGGCTGGTTCATCACGGGCTTCGGCGTACGGGCCGACGCGGTGCCGCGGGAGTGCCGCCGCACGGGGACGTCGCCCTCGGCCACACCTCCTCGGTCGGCTCTTCTGCCCAGCAGGGCCACCACCATATCCACCTCACCCGTCAAGCCCGGATAAAAGTGCCCGGGAGGTCTCCCGTACCCGGTCCTTCGTGACAACGGCCCGCCGCCGTACGCGGTTCCCGGTCGGCCAGTAATCTGTGCCAGGAAATATCGACTTCCCCCGGCACCGGGCCGTAACCCGGGGCTCCGAAAGAGGCAGCCATCAGCGAGTTCGGGCCCGCGCGTGTGGCCCTCGCCGACACCTACGTCGGCGAGGACGCGGTGCTGACCTACGCCCGGGCGCAGTCCGCGCGCACCGGGATACGGGCGATCGGGCCCAGCGGCGGGGCTTGCCTGCGGCTGCTGGCCGCGGCACTGGACGCCAAGGCGGTGGCCGAGATCGGCACCGGGACGGGCGTCTCCGGGGTCTACCTGCTGCGCGGCATGCGGCCGGACGGCGTGCTCACCACGGTGGACTCCGAACCGGTGCGCCAGCAGCTGGCCCGCGAGGCGTACCACGCGGCCGGATTCGCGGCCAACCGCTCGCGGTTCATACCGGGCCGGGCGCTGGAGGTGCTGCCCCGGCTCGCCGACGGCCAGTACGACCTGGTGTTCTGCGACGGCGACCCGGCCGAGTCCCGGGAGTACCTGCTGGAGGCGATGCGGCTGCTGCGGCCGGGCGGGATGGTCTGCTTCGAGGGGGTGTTCCAGGAGGGCCGGCTGGCCGAGCCGGAGCTGCAGGACCCCCAGACGGGCGCGGTGCGCGACCTGGTCCGGGACGTCCGGGAGAGCGAGGCGCTGCTGCCGGCGCTGCTGCCGGTCTCGGACGGGCTGCTCTGCGCCATCAAACGGTAGGGCCGGCAAGCGGCAGGACCATCGAGCGGCAGGGCCCTCGGGCAACCGGACCGTCAGGCGGGAGGCCCCGCAGGCCCGGGCCGCGGCCACCGGGCGCGCACGGCCCCGGAACGTCGCGGGGCCCGGGCCGACATGACGTCGTACCCGGGCCCGGCAGCACATCTCCAGGAGATGACGAGCACCCGCTGCGGTCAGCCGCAGGCCTTCTTCAGGGCCTCGCCGAGGGCGTCGGCCTCGTCAGGTGTGAGCTCCACCACAAGGCGTCCGCCGCCTTCGAGCGGAACGCGCATGATGATGCCCCGTCCCTCTTTGGTGACTTCGAGCGGGCCGTCACCCGTCCGCGGCTTCATGGCCGCCATGCTCGTTCCCCTTCCTGCAACCGCTCAGCTACGCACCGGCAGTCCGTCCACCGCCGGTATCGAACGCATTGATCGGAAGCCATTATCCCGCATGCCACGGGCTGATGACCAACATCACTCTCGGTGCAACATCGGCCGGACCGCCCCCAAGCGCCGCAATTGCCGTCATAAGCCCCGGCGTGGCGGCGGTGCGCGGGCCGTCGAAAGGTGCGATACCTCACACTCCCCACCCGGCCGTCCGCTCCGGCATCCTGGCACACGACCGACACCGAGCCGACCACAGGGAGCCCTCGCCCATGTCCGATTCCGTGCTGTACGAGCTGGACGGCGGCCTGGCCGTCATCACCATCAACCGCCCGGAGGCGATGAACGCCCTGGACGTCGCGACCAAGGTCGCGCTGCGGGACGCCGTGGCCGCCGCGGCCGCGGACCCGGCGGTGCGGGCGGTGCTGCTGACCGGGGCCGGCGAGCGCGCGTTCTGCGTCGGGCAGGACCTGAACGAGCACCTGACGACGCTGAAGCGGGCCGACGAGACCGGCGAGGGCGCGCTGCGCACCGTCGCCGAGCACTACAACCCGCTGGTGCGGGCGCTGGCCGGGATGCGCAAGCCGACCGTCGCCGCGGTCGGCGGGGTGGCGGCCGGCGCGGGCGCCTCGCTGGCCTTCGCCTGCGACTTCCGGGTCCTCTCCGACCGGGCCGGCTTCAACACCGCCTTCGCCGGGATCGCCCTGACCGCCGACTCGGGCGCCTCCTGGACGCTGCCCCGGCTGGTCGGGCACGCCAGGGCCACCGAGCTGCTGATGCTGCCCCGGACGGTCAAGGCCGCCGAGGCGCTGGAGCTGGGCCTGGCCACCAGGGTGGTCCCGGCCGGGGAGCTCGCCGCCACCGCGCGGGCCTTCGCCCAGGAGCTGGCCGCGGGCCCCACGGTGGCCTACGGCGCCATCAAGGAGTCGCTGGCGTACGGCGCCTCGCACTCGCTGGACGAACTGCTCGACAAGGAGGACGAGCTGCAGACCCTGGCCGGGGAGAGCGAGGACCACCGGATCGCGGTCCGCGCCTTCATCGCCAAGGAGAAGCCGCGGTACCTGGGCCGCTAGGCCCCAGGCCCCGCCCGCCCGGTCAGACCGGGCGCGCGGTGCGGACGTGGCAGTCCGCCAGGTGGTCGTCGACCAGGCCGCAGGCCTGCATCAGGGCGTAGGCGGTGGTCGGGCCGACGAAGCGGAAGCCCTCCTTCTTCAGGGCCTTCGCGAGCGCGGTCGACTCGGGCGTGACGGCCGGCACCTCCCCCATCGTGCGGGGGGCCGGCCGGTCCGGGGCTCCGGCGAACTGCCAGATCAGCGCGTCCAGCCCGCCGTCCAGGTCGCGGGCGACCCGGGCGTTGGCGATGGCGGCCTGGATCTTGGCCCGGTTGCGGATGATGCCGGTGTCGGCGAGCAGCCGCTCCACGTCCGCCTCGCCGAACTCGGCGACCTCGGCGATCCCGAAGCCGGCGAACGCGGACCGGAAGCCCTCCCGGCGGCGCAGGATGGTCAGCCAGGACAGCCCGGACTGGAACGCCTCCAGGCAGACCCGCTCGAACAGGGCGTCGTCGCCGTGCACCGGACGGCCCCACTCGGTGTCGTGGTAGGCCCGGTAGTCGTCGGTCGACTCGCCCCAGGCGCAGCGGAGCAGGCCGTCCGCGCCGAGCACCGCGCCCTCGGCGAGGGCGGTCACCGGTCGTTCACCGGCTTCGCGTCCTCGGGACGCTCCGACTCGGGCCGCTCCTTGGTGAGCGCGACGGCCGGTTCGACCACCTTCGCGAACTCCTCCAGGCCGGGCAGCGGTTCGGCGCCGGCGTCCGGGCCGTCGGTCGCCTCGACCGCGCCGCGCAGGTGGCCGGCGGCCTCCAGTTCGGCGATCCGCGAGTCGCGGTAGGCGAGTTCGGCGCCGAGGCGGTCCAGGACGTCGTCGACCTCGTCCATCCGGTAGCCGCGGACGGCCATCGGCAGCCGCAGGTCGTCCACGTCCGCCTTGCTCAGCGGACGGTCCTGCGGCAGCCGGGCCGCGAGGCGGTCCTGCACCGCCTCCGGCATCGAGCCGCCCCCGCCGAGCGCCACCAGCGCGGCGCCGCCGACCACCACGGCCATGGCGACCACGATCACCCAGAACACGAGCTGTCCTCCCGAACTCCCGGCCGGCCTGCTGCGAAGTGCCCCCGACCAAACTGATCATGACAGCATGGTCCCTGTGAGGCCGGGGGCCATCATCGCACCCGCAGCAGCTGTGGAGGAGACATCGGTGGCACTGCGCCTGGGACCGCGGGAATTCGGTGACGACGAGCTGGTGATCATGGCGATCGTCAACCGGACGCCGGACTCGTTCTTCGACAAGGGATCGACCTTCGCGGACGAGGCCGCGTTCGCCGCCGCCGACCGCGCGATGGCCGAGGGAGCGGCGATCCTGGACATCGGCGGGGTGAAGGCCGGGCCCGGTGACGAGGTCACGGTGGAGGAGGAGCTGCGGCGCACCGTGCCCTTCGTGGCCGAGCTGCGCAAGCGCCACCCGGAGGCCGTGATCAGCGTCGACACCTGGCGGCACGAGGTCGGCGAGGCGGTCTGCGAGGTGGGTGCCGACCTGCTGAACGACGCCTGGGGCGGGGTGGACCCGAAGCTCGCCGAGGTGGCCGCGCGCCACGACGTCGGGCTGGTCTGCACGCACGCGGGCGGCGCCGAGCCGCGCACCCGGCCGCACCGGGTCGGCTACCAGGACGTGATGGCGGACATCCTGCGGGTGACCGTCGGGCTGGCCGAGCGGGCGGTGGGGCTGGGTGTGCGGCGGGACGCGGTGATCATCGACCCGGGGCACGACTTCGGCAAGAACACCCGGCACTCGCTGGAGGCCACCCGGCGGCTGCCGGAGATGACCGCGACCGGCTTCCCGGTGCTGGTCTCGCTGTCCAACAAGGACTTCGTCGGCGAGACGCTGGACCGGCCGGTGAACGAGCGGCTGCTCGGCACCCTGGCCACCACCGCGGTCTCGGCCTGGCTGGGCGCGCAGGTCTACCGGGTCCACCAGGTCGCGGAGACCCGCCAGGTGCTGGACATGGTCGCCTCGATCCGGGGCACCCGCCCCCCGGCGGTCGCCCGCCGGGGGCTGGCGTAGGCGGCCCGGAGGCCTAGATCTGGTTGGTCGGCCGGCGGGTGTCGGCGAGGATCTTCATGACCTCGTCGATCTCGTCGGTGATGTGGAACAGCTCCAGGTCGTGCGGGGCCGCCTTGCCCTGCGCGACCAGGGTGTTCTTCAGCCACTCGTAGAGGCCGCCCCAGTACGCGCTGCCGAAGAGGATCACCGGGAAGCGGGTGACCTTCTTCGTCTGCACCAGGGTGAGCGCCTCGAACAGCTCGTCCAGCGTGCCGAGCCCGCCGGGCAGGACCACAAAGCCCTGGGAGTACTTCACGAACATCGTCTTGCGGACGAAGAAGTAACGGAAGTTCAGCCCGAGGTCGACGAATTCGTTGAGGCCCTGCTCGAAGGGCAGCTCGATGCCGAGGCCGACGCTGAGGCCGCCGGCCTCGGAGGCGCCGCGGTTGGCCGCCTCCATGGCGCCCGGGCCGCCCCCGGTGATCACCGCGTAGCCGGCCTCGGCGAGGGCCCGGCCGATGGCCACGCCGGCCTCGTACTCGGGCGAGTCGGCCGGGGTCCGGGCGGAGCCGAAGACGCTGATCGCGGGCGGGAGTTCGGCGAGGGCGCCGAAGCCCTCGACGAACTCGGAGGTGATCCGCAGCACCCGCCACGGATCGGTGTGCAGCCAGTCGGTCGGGCCCGTGGTGTCCAGCAGCCGCTGGTCCGTGGTGCTCGTGCCGACCTGGTCCCGGCGCACCAGCACCGGGCCCTTCTGCTTCTCGGGCCAGGCCTTCTTCTTCCGCGGCGCGCCGACCTGCTCGGGGCCGTGTCCGTAGTGCTTCTCGTCTCCTGTGCCTGTCATGACGAAACCCTACGTCCGGTGATCCCGGTTTTCAGGCAACAGGGGAAGGTCGGTTGGGCGACCGGAAGATGGCGCTCAGCCGATGATCGGCCGGTCGGACCGGCCGATCATCGGAACGGCACCTCAGCTGGTCAGCCAGGCCCGCAGCCGCTCCTCGGTCTCCGCGATGGCGCTCAGCGAGCAGTGCTCCTCCCGCTTGTGCGCGAGGTTCGGGTCACCGGGGCCGTAGTTGACCGCCGGGACGCCCAGCGCGCTGAACCGGGCGACGTCGGTCCAGCCGAACTTGGCCCGGGCCTGGCCGCCGGTGGCCTCCAGGAAGGCCTGGGCGGCCGGCTGGGCGAGCCCGGGCAGCGCGCCCGGGGCGAAGTCGGTGACGGTCAGCTCGAAGCCGTCGAAGACCTCGCGCACGTGCTTCTCCGCCTCCGCCTCGCTGCGGTCCGGCGCGTAGCGGAAGTTGACCGTCACGACGCACTCGTCCGGGATGACGTTGCCGGCCACGCCGCCGTCGATCCGGACGGCGTTCAGGCCCTCCCGGTACTCCAGGCCGTCGATCTCCACCCGGCGCGGCCGGTAGTGCGCGAGCCGGGTGAGCACCTCGGCGGCGTGGTGGATGGCGTTGTCGCCGAGCCAGCTGCGGGCCGAGTGCGCGCGCACGCCGGTGAGCCGGATCTGCGCCCGCAGGGTGCCCTGGCAGCCGCCCTCGACGACCGCGCCGCTCGGCTCCATCAGCACCGCGAAGTCGGCGGCCAGCCAGTCCGGGCGCTCCCTGGCGAGGTGGCCGAGGCCGTTGCGGTGGGCCTCCACCTCCTCGCAGTCGTAGAACACGAAGGTGAGGTCGCGGTTGGGCTCGGGCAGGGTGGCGGCGAGCCGCAGCTGGACGGCGACGCCGGACTTCATGTCCGAGGTGCCGCAGCCGTAGAGCAGGTCCCCCTCGACGTGGGAGGGCACGTTGTCGGCGATCGGCACGGTGTCCAGGTGGCCGGCGAGCAGGACGCGCTCGGGGCGGCCGAGGGTGGTGCGGGCGACCACGTTGTTGCCGTACCGGTCCACGGTCAGGTGCGGGTAGCCGCGCAGCGCGGTCTCCACGGCGTCGGCGAGCGCCTGCTCGTCGCCGCTCACCGACGGGAAGTCGACGAGCCGGGCGGTCAGCGCGCCGCCGTCGAGGGTGAGGTCCAGGTGCGTCGGGTTCGGGCTGCTCATGGCGCCAGCCTAGTCCGCGTGGCGGGCACCCCGTGTGGTGCTTCCGTGACGCGGCGCACGGCGGCCCGCCACGGAGCGAGCGGACCGGCAACCGCAACCGGGTGGCGCCGCACACCCGTCCGAGTGGGTACGGTGTCGGATCAAGAAGCAAGGCGCGAGAGGGGCGACGGTGGCCAGGAGAAAGAGCGGCGAGGAGCTGGGCGAGGAGTTGGCGCCCCCCCGCCGCGGTCCACTGCGCGCGCTGTTGCTCGTGATCGTCGGCCTGCTCGGCCTCGCGCTGGTCGCGGGACTGGCCGTGGTCGGCATCTGGTGGTTCGGCTTCAAGCAGGGCGAGCCCGAGGGCTGCTCGGTGAAGACCGCGGCCGGCAACGGCACGCTGGAGCTCCCGCAGGCGGCCAACGCCGCGACGATCGCCGCGGTGGCGCGCTCGCGCGGACTGCCGGACCGGGCGACGACGATCTCGCTGGCCACCGCGATGCAGGAGTCCAAGCTGCGCAACCTCGCGGGCGGCGACCGGGACTCGATCGGCCTGTTCCAGCAGCGGCCCTCGATGGGCTGGGGCACGGCGCAGCAGATCGGGGACCCGGTCTACGCGACCAACAAGTTCCTGGACGGCCTGGTCAAGGTGCCCGGCTACACCCGGCTGCCGCTGACCGACGCGGCCCAGGCCGTGCAGAAGAGCGGCTACCCGCAGGCGTACGCCAAGCACGAGACCAAGGCGACGCTGCTCACCTCGGCGCTGGCCGGCCGGGAGCCCGGTTCGTTCTCCTGCGTGGTGCACGACTACGCCAAGCCGGATCCGGTCGACTCGCCCTCCCCGACGGCGGGCTCCACCGTCTCCCCGGCCGCCGTCCAGCCCACCGCCGCGGACCGGGCCCAGGTGCTGTCCGACCGGGTGCGCCGCGAGTTCGGCCGCACCGTGACCCCGGCCACCGGGTACACCTCGACCATCAAGGGCGCCGAGAACGCGGTCTCGCTCACCCCGGACCCGTCCGCCGCCGCACTGACCTCCTCGGCCGACGGAACCGACGGCGGGATCACCGCCGAGCGGGCGAGCGGCTGGGAGGTCGCCCACTGGGCGGTCGCCCAGGCCCAGCAGCTGGGCATCGCGACGGTCGCCTACGACGGGAAGATCTGGCGCAAGACCAAGTCGGAGGACGGCTGGCAGCCGCAGACCTCCGGGACGTCGACCAAGCTCGTTCAGGTCACCCTCGCCACGTCCGACAAGGGCTGACGCACTGACGTTCGGGTGGCCGCCGGACGGGTGAATCCGGTCAACTCCGGTGGACCGGGAGCCCGCCGTGGCGGCCCCGCCGGAGAACCGTCACTCCCCTTGCCCCGTGCCGGGCCCACGGGGCCGTACGGACCCCGTCAGGCGCCGTCACGGCGGTCCTACGATCCGATGGTCGGTCAGACACTTTCCTGGTCCAGGCCGAAACCATCTGGCTTCTCAAGCGGTAACACCGTCAGTCCGCCCGGCGGACGTGACGGACCCAGACCCTCCGAGGAGCCCCATGTCTCACCCCCTCACGCGACGGATCGCCAGCGCCGCGCTGCTCGTGGCGGCCGGCGCGACCCCGCTGGTCGCGGCCGGCTCCGCGTCCGCCCTGGGCGGCGACGCCCTGCTGCCCAAGAGCGACCTGGCCGCGCCGCTGGGCCAGCTGACCAACACCGACACCGGTTCCACCCTCCAGCACACCACCCACCAGCTGGGCCAGGCCGCCGGCAGCACCGGCGCCGCCACCGTCGCCGCGGGCGTACCGGCCTCCGCCGACGCCGCCGGCAACATCGTCGCCCACCAGCTCCCCGAGGCGAACGAGAAGGCCAGCTCGCTGACCGCCCCGGTCGACCAGACCGCCGCCACCACCGGCCAGCTCTCCGCCGTCACCCCGAAGGTCGCCTCCGCACTGGCCGGCAAGCTCGGCGAGGCCGTCACCGGCAAGGGCGCCGGCACCCGCAGCGCCGCGGCCAGCCCGGTCGGCGGGCTCGCCCAGAGCGGTGCCATCGCCAAGGGCCTGCCCGGCGCCGACAAGCTCGCCGGCGCCGTCCCCGGCACCAACGCCGTCACCGACGCGCTGCCGCTCGGCTCCGTCGCGCGCGCGCTGCCAGCCCTGCCCGGCACCGACGTCCTGGGCCTGGCCGAGCACGGCTCGGCCAACCGCCTCGGCGGCGCCGACCTCGGCCCGAACAACCCGCTGTCCGGCCTCACCGGCGCGCTCGGCCCGATCGGCGGCCTGCTGGGCGGCGTGAACGGCGGCAGCATCAGCGGCCTGCCGCTGTAACCCGCCCCGGGTACGGCGAAGGGGCCGGTGTTCCGCTCTCGGAACACCGGCCCCTTCGGCGTCGGTCAGCGGGCCGCGTTCAGCCGCTCCACGGCCGCGGCCACCCGCTCGTCGGTCGCGGTGAACGCGACCCGGACGAAGCGCTCGCCGGCCGGCCCGTAGAAGTCACCGGGCGCCACCAGGATGCCCAGTGCGGCCAGTTCGGCCACGGTCTCCCAGCACGGGCGGTCCTGCGTCACCCACAGGTAGAGGCTCGCCTCCGAGTGCTCGACCCGGAAGCCGTACGCCTCCAGCGCCGCCCGCAGCGCCGAGCGCCGGGCCGCGTACCGCTCCCGCTGCTCCGCCACGTGCGCGTCGTCCGACAGTGCCGCGATCGTCGCCGCCTGGACCGGCGCCGGCACGATCATGCCGCCGTGCTTGCGCACCTCCAGCAGCTCCCTGACCACCACCGGGTCGCCCGCCACGAAGGAGGCGCGGTAGCCGGCCAGGTTGGAGCGCTTGGAGAGCGAGTGGACGGCCAGCAGGCCCTCGTGGTCCGCGCCGCAGACGTCCGGGTGCAGGACCGAGACCGGCTCGGCGGACCAGCCCAGCTCCAGGTAGCACTCGTCGCTGACCAGCAGCGCCCCGTGCTCCCGGGCCCAGGCGACCGCCCGGCGCAGCTCGTCCCCGCCGAGCACCCGGCCGGTCGGGTTGGACGGCGAGTTCACCCAGAGCAGGCGGACCCGCGAACCGTCCAGCTCGTCCACCGAGTCGTACTCGACCGGCTCCGCGCCGCACAACCGCGCGCCCACCTCGTACGTCGGGTAGGCCAGCCGCGGGTAGGCGACCTGGTCGCCCGGGCCGAGGCCGAGCTGGGTCGGCAGCCAGGCCACCAGCTCCTTGGAGCCGACGGTCGGCAGCACGGCCTGCGGGCCGATCTCGGCGCCGCAGCGGCGGTGCAGCCAGCCGGCGATCGCCTCGCGCAGCTCCACCGGGCCCCACACCGTCGGGTAGCCCGGCGTGTCGGTGGCGGCGGCCAGCGCCTTCTGGATCACCTCGGGGACCGGGTCCACCGGGGTGCCCACCGAGAAGTCGCAGAGACCGCCCGGGTGGGCCAGCGCGGTCGCCTTGTACGGCTCCAGCTTGTCCCAGGGGAAGACCGGCAGGAGGTCGGACAGCCTTCCTCGGCCAGATGGGCGGCGCGCCGCCCCCGGGTGACCCGGGAACGGCGCGCGCGTGCTGTTGGTGTTCACAGCTCAGATGCCACCGATCGTCAGTGGTCGGCGTTCTGCGGCGGCAGAGCGGCGATGAAGGGGTGGTCGCGCTCGATCAGGCCCAGCTTCGAGGCGCCACCGGGCGAACCCAGGTCGTCGAAGAACTCGACGTTCGCCTTGTAGTAGTCCTTCCACTCCTCCGGGGTGTCGTCCTCGTAGAAGATCGCCTCGACCGGGCAGACCGGCTCGCAAGCGCCGCAGTCGACACACTCATCCGGGTGGATGTAGAGCGATCGCTCGCCCTCGTAGATGCAGTCAACCGGGCACTCTTCGATGCACGCCTTGTCCTTCACGTCGACACAAGGCTGCGCGATGACGTAGGTCACGCTGTCGTTCCTCCTCGGAAGGGCCGTGGCGGCCCGTTCTGTTCTGCTCGCGTGCGCGGTGAGCGCGGCGTCGTCGATGCCCGCCCCTAGTATCGCGGGTCGGAGACCGCAAATGCACAGGAGGTGCCCAGATGACGGCAGGCGGCCCGGCCCAGGACCGTCCGGAGGTCCGGATAGATCGCTCTGACGTGGGACGACGCGTGTCCGTCCGGCGCCTCTCGGGGTTCGTGGACGACCGGCCGGTGTTCCGGGATTCGATCGGCGTGCTCACATCGTGGGACGATCATGGACTGACGGTCGCCCCGCGGACCGGCGACCCCGTCTCCTTCCCCGAGAAGCTGCTGGTCGCGGGCAAGGTCGTGCCGCTCTTCCCGGCCCGGCGCGCACCGCTGCCCACCGCCACGCCCGTCGAACTCCAGCGGATCGCGGCCCGCGGCTGGCCCGCCGTCGAACAGGAGCCGCTCGGCGCGTGGACGCTGCGCGCCTCGGCCGGGTTCACCCGGCGCGCCAACTCCGCCCAGGCGCTCGGCGACCCCGAACTGCCGCTGCCCGACGCGCTCGCCGCCGTCCGCCGCTGGTACGCGGCGCGCGGCCTTCCCGCGTACGTCGAGGTGATCACCCCGGGCTCACCGGACGAGCTGCGGACCGAGCTCGACCGGCTGGGCGCCCCTTACGCGCCCACCCTGGTGCGCACCGCCCCGCTGGCCGGGCTCGCCCGGGCCGGCTCCGGGCCCGAGCGGGTCCGGCTCGCCCGGACCGCCGACCCGGCCTGGCTCTCGCTCTACCGCCGGGTCGGCGAGGACGAGGCGCTGGAGCAGGCCGCCCGACAGGTGCTGCACGGCGGGCCGTCGGTCTGGTTCGCGACCGTGCCGGGCGCCCCCGGACAGCCGCCCTTGGCGATCGGACGCTGCGTCATCGACGGGCCCTGGGCCTGCTTCGGCGCGATCGAGGTCGCGCCGTACGCCCGGCGGGCCGGGCTGGCCACGGCCGTCATGGCGGTGCTCGCCGCCCGGGCCGCCGAGGAGGGCGCGACCGGCGGATACCTCCAGGTCGAGGCGGACAACACCGGGGCGATCGCGCTCTATGACGGACTCGGCTTCACGACCAGTCACACTTACCACTACGCCCTTCTCCCCCAGGGGTAGCACCGCCCGCCCGCACCGCCGCCGCCCCGCCCGCCGCTCCTCGCCCGCCACTCCTCGCCCGCCGTTCACCCGCCCGCCGTACGAAAGCCGTCGCCGTCACCGTGACCGAGCAGAGCAGAGACCGCTTCCGGACCGCCGCCCGCGCCGAGCATCCCGACCCGGTGCTGCTCTGCCTGCTCGCCGCCGCCGAACACGGCCCGGTCCTCGACCCGGACGACCCCGGGGAACCGCCCAGCGTGGACGCCCTGCTCGCCGCCTGCGAGGCCGCCCTCGACCGGCACGCGAGCGCCGTCCGGCTCGCCGTCGCCGAACGCGCCCCCGCCGGCCCGGAGGAGACCGCCGCCCTGCTCGCCGCCGTCCTCGGCGGGCGGGAACGCTTCCACGGACGGCAGTCCGACTACCGGCGGCTCGAATCCTCGCTGCTGCCCGACGTGCTGCGGCGGCGGCGCGGACTGCCGATCATGCTGTCCCTGGTGTGGATGGCGGTCGGGCGGCGGGCCGGGCTCGCCGTCCACGGCATCGCGCTGCCCGGCCACGTCATCGTCGCCGTCGGCGGGCCGGGCGGAGGCGACGAGTACGTGCTCGCCGACCCCTTCCACGGCGGGCGGCTGCTCGACCCGGACGACGCCGAACGCCTGGTCCGCGGCGCCGGGCAGGAGTTCAGCCCCGACCTGCTCACCCCCGCCCAGCCGCTCGACCTCGTGCTGCGCGTGCTCGGCAACATCCGCGCCTGGGCCGCCGACCGCCCCGAACACGCCCGCACCCAGCTCTGGGCCACCGAACTCGCCCTCCTGCTGCCCCGCCACCCCGCCCAGCTCCGCCTCGAACGCGCCGAACTCCTCGTCCGCACCGGCGACTTCCTCGGCGGCTCGGCCGAGATGGACGCCTTCGCGCAGATCCTCGACACCTTCGACCCCGACACCGCCGCCAAGGTCCGCCAGGAGGCCCGGGCCGCCCGGCACCGGCTCAACTGACGACCGTCCGGGAGCGCGCCCGGAGCTGGTCGGGGGTGCGCTCGGAGCCGGCCAGGGGCGCGCCCGGAGCCGGCCGGGAACGCGCTCAGAGCCAGCCCTTCTCCCGGGCGATCCGCACCGCCTCGGTGCGGTTGCGGGCCTCGGTCTTCTGGATCGCCATCGACAGGTAGTTGCGGACCGTCCCCTCCGACAGGTGCAGCCGCCGCGCGATGTCCGCGTTCACCGCCCCGCCCGCCGCCGCGCCCAGCACGTCCCGCTCGCGCGCCGTCAGCGGGTTCGCCCCCTCCGCCAGCGCGGCCGCCGCCAGCACCGGATCGATCACCCGTTCCCCGCGCAGCACCCGGCGGATCGCCTCCGCCAGCTCCGAGGCCGGCGCGTCCTTCACCAGGAACGCGTCCGCCCCCGACTCCATCGCCCGCCGCAGGTACCCCGGCCGGCCGAAGGTCGTCGCGATCACCACCCTCGTCCCCGGCGCGTTCCGGCGCAGCTCGGCGGCCGCCTCGATGCCCGTCATCCCCGGCATCTCGATGTCCAGCACGGCCACCTGCACCTCGTGCGCCAGCACCGCCGCCACCACCTCGTCCCCGCGCCCCACCTGCGCGACGACGTCGATGTCCCCCTCCAGCCCGAGCAGCGCCGCCAGCGCCTCCCGGACCATCCCCTGGTCCTCGGCGAGGAGGACGCGGATCGGGGCCCCGCTCTGAATGTCACTCATGGCCACGACCTTAGGGCGCGGGCGAGGCCGCGGAAGGAATTCGCCTGACTCGTCGAAGTCCTGCGGGCCAGACTGGCGGCATGCTGAACCTGGAACGCCTCCGCCCGGACCACGCCGACGCCCTGCTGGCCTTCGAGCTCGCCAACCGCGCCTGGTTCGCGCGGACCATTTCGGACCGCGGCGACGCCTACTTCTCCGAGTTCCCGGCCCGCCACGCCGCCCTGCTCGCCGAACAGGACGCCGGCGCCTGCCGGTTCCACCTCGTCCTCGACGCGTCCGGCGCCATCCTCGGCCGCGTCAACCTCGTCGACATCGCCGACGGCACCGCCGAACTCGGCTACCGCGTCGGCGAGCACGCGACCGGCCGGGGCGTCGCCACCACCGCCGTCGCCCACCTCTGCCGACTGGCCGCCGCGGACTACGCCCTCACGTCGCTGACCGCCGTCACCACCCTCGACAACCTCGCCTCGCAGACCGTCCTCACCCGCAACGGCTTCGCGGTCGTCGCCGAACTCACCCTCGACGACCGCCCCGCGCTCCGGTTCGGCCGCGCCCTCACCGGCGGCCGGCCGTCGGCGTAGGAGACCGGCGCGGGTCAGAGCCAGCGCTGGGCGGCCTCGACGCTGGTGGAGCCACTGGTGTCGAAGGCGATGGCGGCCCGCAGGCCGTCGCCGTCCATGCCGGGGACGGTGTGCGGGTCGAAGCCGAGGACGAGTGCGGTAGCCATGCCGGACAGGACGGTCAACCCGACCGACCGGGTTCCGCGCCGGCCGACGCGGTGACCGTCCGCAGCGGGACGAGGGCCCGGAGCCGGAAGCCCCGGCCCCGCCCGCCCGGCCCGGCCTCCAGCCGCCCGCCGACCAGGGCCAGCCGCTCCTCCAGGCCCGAAAGCCCGTTGCCCGGCTGGGCCTTGCCCGGTCCGTGCCCGTTGTCGGCGATCTCCAGGACGGCGTAGCGCTCGCCGCCGCCCTCCCAGCTCTCGTCGGCCGTGACGGTGCAGACGGTGGCGCCCTCGGCGTGCCGGACGATGTTGGTGACGGCCTCGCGCAGCGCCCAGGCCAGCGCGCCCGCCTCCTCGTCCGCGAGCCCCGGCCAGGTGTCGGCCAGTTCCGGCGCGGCCTCCAGCCGGACCTGTGCGGCGGCCAGCGCGGTACGGGCGGCGGCGAGTTCGACCGGCAGGGTGGGGCGGCGGAAGCCGGTCACCGCCTCCCGGACATCGATCAGCGACTGCCGGGCGACCTGCTCGATGTCGGCGACCTGCGCCCGAGCCGCCTCGCCCTTGCCGGCGTCCATGAACCGCCCGGCCAGTTCGCTCTTCAGCGTGATCAGCGACAGCGAGTGCCCGAGCAGGTCGTGCAGGTCGCGGGAGAGGCGCAGCCGTTCCTCGGACGCGGCCAGGTGGGCGACGGCGGCGCGGGCCTCGCGCAGTTCCTTCATGGTGGTGATCAACCGCTGCATGCCGGTCATCGCGGCGCCGGCGAGGAAGGAGGTGAGGGTCAGGGTGAGGACGGTGTCGCCGCCGGCGTGGCTCAGCACGCCGACGGTGGCGGTGACCGCGGCCATGCCGGCGACGCCGGGCAGCGCGTAGCGCACCGGCAGGACCACGGCGGCACACACCGAGGCGTAGGTGAAGAGGGTCAGGAAGGCCTCGCCGAGGACGAAGGCGGAGGCGGTCGCGAGCACGACCATCATCACGACGATCAGCCGACAGGCCCGGGCCCGCATCCCGACCGTCGAGCGGAAGATCACCAGCAGGATGTAGCCGCCGATGAAGACCGCCAGGCAGGACCAGCCGAACACCCGGGCGGCCACCGTGTGTCCGCCGTGCAGCAGGTTCCCCACCGGGTAGGCCAGGTAGATCATCCACAGCAGCATCCAGCTGACCTTGACCAGCAGCTGCCGCCTGGTCTCGATCGGCGAGCCCGGGATGATCACGAACGACCTGCGCGCCGGACCCGCCTCCGGCTGCTCGTCGGATCGGCGGGTCTGGCGCGGCTCGGTCATGTCGGTCATCATGCCTGGCGGGTGTCGCGGCGGTACAGCGCCGCCGCGGCGACGACGAACACCGCGAGGAAGGCGGCCAGCCCGGCGACCGCGCCGGTGTCCAGGGAGTGCCCGGGCTGGGTGAACGCGGCCAGCTGGTTGTACAGGTACACCGGGTTGAACCGGGCGAACTTCTCCAGCGAGCCGCTCACCGGGAACCACGTCCCGCCGAACAGCGCCATCACCATGTACGTGATCATCACGATGGTCTGCACCGAGTCCGGCGCCGCCGCGTACCCGAGCGCGACCCCGAGCGCCGCGAACACGAAGCTGCCCAGCCACAGCGCCGCCGCCAGACCGGCCCACTGCGCGGCACCGAGCGACACGCCCTGGACCGCGCCGAGCGCGAAGACCACCAGGATCGCCGGCAGCGTGGTCACCGAGCTCGCCGCGATCTTGCCGAGGGTGTACGCCCGGCCGGGCAGCGCGGTGAGCCGCAGCTGGCGCACCCAGCCGCTCTTGCGCTCCAGCGAGATCCGCTGCGCGCTGCCGGTGAGCACCGCGCCGACCGCGCCGAAGGTGGCCATCGAGACCATGAAGTAGGTCTTCACCGACAGGCCGCCGGCCAGTGGGGAGGAGCCGTAGGCGTGGGTGAAGAAGAAGTACATCAGCGCCGGGAAGGCGATGGTGAAGACCAGGTAGCGCCGGTTGCGGAAGGTCCGCAGGATCTCCAGCCGGATCAGGGTGGTCATCGCACGGTCTCCTTCGCGTCCTCGTGCTGGTCCTGCGCGTCCTCGTGCTGGTCCTGCGCGCCGGTGATGGTCAGGAAGGCCTGTTCCAGGCCGAGGCCGGTGACTTCCAGCCCGCGCGGGTACAGGCCCGCCCGGTAGAGCCCGGCGACGCTGGCGTCGGCGTCCGCGGTGCGGATCCGGACGGTCCGCACGCCCGGCACCCGGGCGGTGACGTCCAGGGACTGCACGCCCGGCAGCAGGCGCAGCACGCCTTCGTCGAACTCCCCGTCCACGTCGTGGAGTTCGAAGGCGACCCGACGGGCTCCGGCGCGCGCCTTGATCTCGGCGGAGCTGCCGTCGGCGATCAGCCGGCCCCGGTGCAGGACGAGGACGCGGTCGGCGATCGAGTCCGCCTCCTCCAGGTAGTGGGTGGCGAACAGCACCGTGCGCCCGGCGTCGGCCTGCGCCCGCATGCTCGCCCAGAACGCCTGCCGGACGGTGACGTCCATGCCGGTGGTGGGCTCGTCCAGCACGATCAGGTCGCTGTCGCCCGCTATCGCGAGCGCGAAGCGGACCCGCTGCTCCTGGCCGCCGGACAGCTTGTCGGCCCGGCGCTCGGCCAGTTCGGTGATCCCGGCGTCGGCCAGCACCTCCTGGACCGGCCGGCCGCGCGGGTGCACGTCGCGGGCGAGCTCGACCAGCTCGCGGACCTTGGCGTCGGCCATCAGCCCGCCGCTCTGCAGCATCGCGCCGACCCGGCCCGCCACGATCGCCTCCCGCGGCGTGCCGCCGAACAGCGTGACGCTGCCCTGGTCGGGCTGGCGCAGGCCGAGCAACAGGTCGAGGCTGCTGGACTTGCCGGCGCCGTTCGGACCGAGCAGGGCGACGGTCTCGCCCGGGCGCAGCACGAGGTTGAGGTCGTCCACGGCGCGCACCCGTCCGTAGCTCTTGCCGACGCCGCGGAAGGCGGCCACTTCGGTGCTCATCGTGCTGCTCTTCTCCTTTGGTGGTATCGCGCCCGCGGTCGCGATCGGTTTCGTTCGCACCACCTCAGAGTCCCGTGCGGGCGGGGTGCGGCGGCAGTGTCCGCCGTCGTGCCTTCGGTATGACGGATGTCATGGCTGCGGCCGGTACCCGGGTCAGGGGTACCGGCCGCGCAACCGCAGGTCAGGCTGGGTGTCAGAGGCCCAGCGCGCGCTTCACGAAGTCGACCTGGAGCAGCAGCAGGTTCTCCGCGACCTCCTCCTGCGGCGTCATGTGCGTGACGCCGGACAGCGGCAGCACGGTGTGCGGGCGGCCGGCCGCGAGCAGCGCGGAGGACAGTCGCAGGGTGTGCGCGGCGACCACGTTGTCGTCCGCCAGGCCGTGGATGATCATCAGCGGCCGCTCCAGCCCGGCGGCGTAGCCGGTCAGCGAGTTGGCCGCGTACACCTCGGGCCGCTCGGCCGGGTGGCCGAGGTAGCGCTCGGTGTAGTGGGTGTCGTACAGCTCCCAGTCGGTCACCGGGGCGCCGGCGACGGCCGCGTGGAAGACGTCGGGGCGGCGCAGCACGGCGAGCGCGGAGAGGTAGCCGCCGTACGACCAGCCGCGGATGGCGACCCGGCCGAGGTCCAGCGGGAACTCCTCGGCGAGCGCCCGCAACGCGTCGGCCTGGTCGTCGAGGGTGGCCCCGGCGAAGTCGAAGGCGATGGACTTCTCCCAGGCCGGGTTGCGCCCGGGGGTGCCGCGCCCGTCGGCGACGACCACGGCGAAGCCCTGGTCGGCGAACCACTGCGAGTTGAGGTGCGGGTTGTGCGCCTGGACGACGCGCTGGCCGTGCGGGCCGCCGTACGGGTCCATCAGGACGGGCAGCAGGCCGTCCCGCTCGCGGTCGTAGCCGGTGGGCAGGAAGACGGCGGCCGGGATGCGGCGCTCGCCGGCGAAGCGGAACACCGGGTGGGCGGTGATGACCGGGGTCTCGGCGTAGGAGGCGATGGTGGCGACGTCGTCGACGACCACGCCTTCGGGCAGGTCGCGGGCGACCTGGACGAGGGTGCCGGGCAGGTCGGGCTCGGCGGTGGCGCGCACGGTGATCCCGCCCGCGTGCACGGCGCTGGTGACGGAGGTGAACGGACGGCCGTTGGCGGACTCCCAGCCGAGCCGCTTGCCGTCGTGGCTGATCCGGCCGACGGCGATCCAGCCGGGCTCGGGGTCGGTCTCCGCGGCGCCGCCGGAGGCGGTGAACAGCACCTCGGCGTCGGTGACGGCGACCACCGAGCGCAGGTGCAGGTCGGCGCCGGTGACGGCCTGGTCGCCGATCACCAGCGCCCGCACGCCGTCCTCGTCGGAGATCCGGACCAGCTTGCCGTCCGGGGTCCAGGCCGGGACGCCCTGGAACAGCTCCAGCCAGACGTCGTCGCGCTCCTCGAACAGCACCTCGGTGGCGCCGGTGGCCACGTCGAGGCCGAGGATCAGCTGGCTGCGCTGGTCGCGGGCCTGGACGAGCAGCAGCGGCACACCGCCCGCGGACCAGTGCACCCGGGCGAGGTACGGGTGGGCCGTACGGTCCCAGACCACCTCGGTGCGGCCGCCGTCCAGGTCGAGCACCCAGAGGCCGACCTCGGCGTCGGCGGTGCCGGCGGCCGGGTAGGCGACCTCGGCGGGCTCGCGCTGCGGGTTGGCCGGGTCGGCGATCCACCAGCGGCGCACCGGGGTGTCGTCGGCGCGCTCGACCAGCAGCCGGTCGCCGTCGGGGGACCACCAGAAGCCCCGGTCGCGGCTCATCTCCTCCTGGGCGATGAACTCGGCCTGCCCCCAGGTGACGTTCGGGCCGTCGGGCTCGGCGAGCACCCGGTCGGCGGTGCCGTCGGTGCGGGTGAGGCGCAGTTCGCCGGCGGTGTTGGCGTAGGCGACGTGGCTGCCGTCCGGGGAGACCCGCGGGTCCAGCAGCGGTCCCTGGGCGGGCAGTTCGGTGGTGGCGCCGGTGGCCAGGTCGGCGGTGAACAGCCGGCCGGAGAGGGCGAAGGCGGCCAGCCGGCCGGCCGCGTCCAGGGCGTAGCCGACGATGCCGGCCGAGCCTTCGCGGCTGCGCTCGCGGCGGGCCTTCTCGGCGGGCGAGAGGTCCTCCTCGCCGCCGCCGAGCAGCACGGCCGGGTCGGCGGCGATCCGCTCCTCGCCGGTGGCGGTGTCGAGGGTCCAGAGCAGGTTGGCCCGGTCGCCGCCCGACCGGGAGCGCAGGAAGACGACCCGCGAGCCGTCCGGTGCGACGGAGAAGGAGCGGGGCGCGCCGACGGTGTAGCGCAGGGTCCGCGCGTACTGCCGGGGGAAGGTGTCCGCAGGGGTGTGGGAGGTCATGGCACCAGACCCTACGACGCCGTACTCCCGCTGCCGGGCGCCTGGTGATCACTCGTTCGGAGCATCGTTCCCGAGTACGCCCCAAAGGCGCCCATACCCCCTCCGACCGGCCCATGCGCCCCACGACTGCCTCCGTACCCCGGCGCGTGGAGACTCACCGAATGTAATGCTCCCCTTACCCATCGGGTATGACTGGTCGGGCGAGTGATCGTCGGGCCCGTCCCGGCCCCGGTCGCCCGACCGCAAGTCCCGTACGGTCCCACCGTCGCCCTCCCCAGGGGGTGGCGCACCCGAGAAGGGGTGTGAGCCGACATGGCTTTGTCCGTCTCCGCAGCCATGCTGATGCTGGTCATCGTGGTGGTGCTGATCCGCCGCTCCGGGCTGAAGCTCGCGCACGCGATCATCTGCGCGCTGCTCGGCTTCTACCTGGCGTCCAGCTCGATCGCGCCGTCGATCAGCCAGGTCACCAGCAACCTCGCCGGGATGATCAACGGCCTGAAGCTCTGACCCCGACACGGCGGTCGTTAGGCTTCCTCCCATGACCGCGACTACCGGCCGCCGCCTGCTCCTGGTGCACGCCCACCCCGACGACGAGTCGATCGGCAACGGCGCCACCATGGCCCGGTACGCCGCCGAGGGCGCCCAGGTCACCCTGGTGACCTGCACCCTCGGCGAGGGCGGCGAGGTGATCCCGCCCGGGCTGGCCCATCTGACGGCCGATCGGGACGGCACCCTCGGCGCGTACCGGATCGGCGAGCTGACCGCGGCGATGCGCGCGCTCGGCGTCACCGACCTCCGCTTCCTCGGCGGCCCGGGCCGCTACCGCGACTCCGGGATGATGGGCCTGCCCGACAACGACGTGCCCGGCTGCTTCTGGCGGGCCGACGTCGACGAGGCGGCCGGCCACCTGGTCGCGGTGGTCCGCGAGGTCCGGCCGCAGGTCCTGGTCACCTACGACGAGAACGGCGGCTACGGGCACCCGGACCACATCCAGGCGCACCGGGTCGCGATGCGCGCGTACGAGCTGGCGGCCGATCCGGCGCACCGCCCGGAGCTGGGCCCGGCCTGGCGGATCGCCAAGGTGTACTGGAACCGGATGCCCCGCTCGGTGATCGAGGCCGGGCTCGCCGAGACCGCCGCCCGGGCGCCCTTCCCCGGGACGGCCCGGCCGGCCGACGTTCCCGGGGTGGTGGCCGACGAGGTGGTCACCACCGTGCTGGACGGCTCCGCGTACGCCGGGCGCAAGGCCGCCGCGATGGCCGCGCACGCCACTCAGATCACCGTGGACGGCGTCTTCTTCGCGCTCTCCAACGACCTCGGCCAGCCGCTGGTCGCCACCGAGTACTACCAGCTGGTACGCGGCCAGGCCGGGCCGGAGCGGCCCGAGGACGACCTGTTCGCGGGCCTGTCGCCCGCCGCCGACCCGCTGCCCACCACCGCTGCCGCCACCGCTGCCACCACCGCCACCACCGCCACCACCGCCACCACCGCCACCGCCGAGGAGAGCGTCCGATGACCGAGCCCGCCGCCGCCCGGCCGCCGCGCCGCTCGTTCCCGGCGGCCGTCCTCGGCACCCGGGAGGAGCGGCTGGCCGAGCCTCAGCCCCCGCGCGCCGCCCGGATCGCGGCCTACGCACTGTTCTTCCTGCTGGGTGTCGCGGTGTCGGTCTGCGGATCCTTTGTGCAGGCCTTGTGGCCGCCCGTGGGGGTCCTGCTGGCGCTCGCCGCGACCGGCGCCACCTTCTACGGCGGACTGCGGGTCACCGGCACCCGGCTGGGCGCGGCACTGCCCGCGGCCGGCTGGTTCATGGCGATGCTGCTGGTGATCGTGCCCCGGCCGGAGGGCGACAACGTGCTGTGGTCCAACGCCACCTCGCTCGGCTGGCTGTTCGGCGGCTCGGTCCTGGGCGTGATCTGCGCCACCCTGCCGACCCGCGGCAGCTGGTTCCCGGGCGTGCCCGGCCCGCCGCGCTGAACCCGCCCGCGGGGCACGTACGGCACCGCGCACGACGCGCAGTCAGGAGCGCGCGGCCGTACTCTCATACCGGAGGAACCGGACGTATCAGGATCTGTCCGAAGCCGTTCGCCGCTCTGTTCTTCCCAGTATGGTGGTCCCGCAGAACGCCGTACCCGACCGCCGCCCGCCCAGGCCCGGCGACCACGAACCGCGGTCGCGCCGCACGGCCCGCCCGCGAACCCGGAGCAGAGCAGCATTGAGCAGCCGCGAATCTGACAACGCCCACCCGACGCCCCGGCGTACGGGTCCGGACGCCTACCCGTCGGGCACCCCGCCCTACGGCACACCGGGGCTCCCGGGCGGCGACCGGGCCGGTGCCGCCCAGGGCGCCGCGTCGGGCGGCGAGGACGACGGCCCGAAGACCGAGACCACCCTGACGACCCGGGTCCGGATCAACATCCCCGGGTCGCGTCCGATCCCGCCGGTCGTGGTCCGCAGCACCGTCAAGAACGAGGACGGCCCGGGCGAGGAGGCCCCGGCGGCCTCCCCCGAGCCGGGCGGCCCGCGGCACCGGTCCGCGCCCTCCTCCCCCGTCCTCGGGGTGATGGAGGGCGGCGCCCGCACGGCCACCCCGCCGGAGCTGCCGCCGGAGTGGCAGGTCCCGCCGATCCCGCCGGCGACGTCCGAGGCCGAGTCCACCGGCGCCTGGTTCAGGCCCCGGCAGAAGAAGGCCGAGCCGGCGCCGACCGCCGTACCGGCCGGCGCCCCGAGCGCGCCGGAGGCCCCGGCCGCGCCCGCCGCCGCCGAGCCCCGGCCGACGGCCGCCCCGGCCCCCGGCGCCCACCCGAACGGTGCCCGCCCCGCCCAGGGCGCGGCCGGTCCGAACGGCCGACCGGTGCCCGCCCAGGCCCAGGCCCCGAACCCGGCCTCGAACCCGAACGGTGCGCCGTTCCCCGCCGGCCCCGGTGCGCAGACCCCGGCGGAGGAGCCCGGCGTGTACGAGGCCGCCTCCCCCTTCGCGCCGCCCACCGCCGACCCGTTCGCCCCGATGGCGCCCACCGCCGGAGCCCGCGGCCGGCGCGACGACCGCCCGCAGCAGGACGCCCAGCGGAACGGCGGCCGGCGCAACGGCCGGCAGTCCGACGGACGGCCGCAGCAGGGCCCGCACCCGGGTGCCCGCCCGCAGGGCCCGGCGGCCGGTGCGACGGATCCGGAGGACACCTCGGTCGACGGCTTCGAGCCGATCCGCGAGGGCACCCTGCCGCCCGCCGCCATACCGGGCCTGCCGCAGAACGGCGCCGCGCACAACGGCGAAGCCCGCCCGCAGCCCGGCCTGTTCGCCTCGGCCCCGGCCGGTGCCGACCCGTTCGCCGCCCAGCGCCCCGCCGCGCCGGGCCAGGACGCCTTCACCCACCCGGCCCCCGGCGGGCTCTTCCCCGGCGCCCCCGGTACCGCCCCCGGGCACCCGCAGCAGCCCGGACCGGACCCGGAGGCCACCGAGCTCACCCCGCTGCCGACGCCCGCCCCCGGCCCCCGGCCCGCACCGCAGCCGGCCAGGACCGAGTCCGCGCCCGCGCCCGCCAAGGGCAAGGGCAAGGGCAAGGGCAAGGCCAAGCCGAAGGCCAGCGCCGGCAAGAAGCTGGTCAAGCTGGGCGTGTACGGCGTCGGCTTCGTGCTGTTCCTCGGCGCCGCCGCGTACGGCACCGGCCTGATGCTCAACCAGTCCGACATCCCCAAGGGCACCGTGGTGCTCGGCACCGACATCGGCGGCAACAGCCGTGACCAGGCGATCCACCAGCTGGACGAGACCGTCGGCAAGACCGGCCAGCAGCCGCTCAAGCTGAAGGTCGGCGACCAGGCGCTGAACCTCGACCCGACCGTCGCCGGGCTGAGCTTCGACACCACGGGCACCGTGGACGGCCTCGCCCAGCACAGCTACAGCCCGGTCGACGTCATCAAGTCGCTGAAGGGCGGCACCAAGGCGGTCGCACCGGACGTCAAGGTGGACCGGGCCAAGCTCAAGGCAGCCCTGGACACCCTGGCCTCCGGCTCGGGCCAGGGCCTCCAGGAGGGCTACGTCAAGTTCGCCGACAACGGCGACCCGCTCGTGGTGCCCGGCCGGGCCGGCCAGGCCATCGACTCGGCGAGCGCCCTCGACGTGGTCGAGCAGGCCTACCGCGACCGCGCCGCCGGAAAGCCCGAGCAGCCGATCGCGCTCGCCGTCACGGCCGCCCAGCCCAAGGTCTCCCCGCAGGCCCTGCAGGCCGCCGCGGACAGCCTCGGCAAGTCCGCGCTCAACGGCAACGTGTACGTCGTGGCCGGCGCCAAGAAGTGGATCTTCGGCAAGCAGGTCGCCGCCAAGACGCTCACCCTCGTCCCGGACGCCTCCGGCAAGATCGTGCCCAAGTGGGACCTCGACGCGCTGAACGGCCAGCTGGGCAGCGTGTTCGACAAGGTGAAGGTCAAGAAGAACGGCCAGACCGCCGCGATCACCCCGCAGGACGTCGCGGACGCCGTCACCTCGCTGCTCGACAAGACCGGCGAGAAGGACCGCACCTTCAAGTTCACCGTCGCCTGAGCAACGACCGCACCGATCGGGGGCGGGCCGGCATCCGGCCCGCCCCTCGACAACTCCCCCTCCCGGTCAGCAAGATGTGACGCCACACCTTCCGCCACAGCCACCTCGGGGAGCACGCCGATGAGCCGCCGCCTCCAGTACCGGACGGCCCTGCTCGCCGGTCTCACCGCCCTGTCGCTCTCGCTGACGCTCTGTTCGTGCGCCTCCGGCCAAGGCGGCGCCGCCGCGGACGGGCCGTCCGCCACCGGGGCCCCCAAGCTCACCTCGATCGACGTCAACCCGCGCGAGCGCTCCCAGCTGCGCCAGGGCGGCACCCTGCACCTGGCGATCGCCCAGTTCTCCCGCCAGTGGTCGCCGATCCAGACCGACGGCAGCGAGTCCTCGACGATCAGCGTCAGCAAGCCGCTGCTGCCGACCTTCTTCCGCTCCGACGCGGCCGGCACCCAGACCGTCAACCCGGCCTACCTGCAGGACGCCCACGCGGAGCTGCGGGACGGCCGGCAGGTCGTCGTCTGGACGCTCAACCCGAAGGCCCACTGGTCCGACGGCACCCCGATCACCTGGCGCGACCTCGAAGCCAACTGGCGCGCCCTGAACGGGAAGGACCCGGCCTACCGGCCCGCCAGCAACACCGGCTTCGAACAGGTCTCCTCGGTCGAGCGGGGCAAGGACGACTTCCAGGCGGTGATGACCTTCGACCGGCCGTTCTCCGAGTGGCAGTCGATGTTCAACGGCGCCGCCAACGCCCCGCTGCTGCCCGCGAGCCGGCTCGCCACCCCGGAGCTGTTCAACTCCGCCTACCTGGACGCGATCCCGGTCACCGCCGGCCCGTTCAAGGTCGAACGGCTGGACCGCGCCGCCCAGACCATCACCCTGGTCGCCGACCCCGCCTGGTGGGGCGACAAGCCGCTGCTGGACCGGATCGTCTTCCACGCCATGCTGCCCAACGCCATGGCCCCCGCCTTCGCCAGGGGCGAGATCGACCTCTTCAACAACGGCCCGGACGTCGCCGGCTACCAGATCATCAAGAGCACCAAGGGCGCGGCCGTCCGCCGGGCCGGCGGGCCCGACTTCCGCCAGCTCACCCTCAACGCCCGCACCCCGGCGCTCAGCGACGCGACCGTCCGCCAGGCCGTCTTCCAGGCCATCAACCGGGACGCCGTCATCCGCTCCGACCTGAACGGCCTGGACTGGCCCGCCGCCCCGCTCAACAACCACCTGCTGGTCGCCAACCAGAACGCCTACCGGGACAACTCCCTCGGGCTCAGCCGCTACGACCCCGCCGAGGCCGCCCGCAAGCTGGACGCGGCCGGCTGGCGGCTCGACGGCGACGTCCGCAAGCGCAACGGCCGCGAGCTGAACCTGCGGATGGTCATCCCGGCCGGCGTCACCCAGGCGCAGAGCGAGGCCGACAGCGCCACCAGGACGCTCAAGGACATCGGCGTCAAGGTCACCACGGTCACCGCCGCCGCCAACGAGTTCTTCGACAAGTACGTCAACCGCGGCGACTTCGACATCACCGCCTACTCGCTGCTCGGCACGCCCTTCCCGGCCAGCGGCAACCGCGCCGACTTCGTCCAGAACGGCGGCACCAACCACGTCGGCGCGGGCAGCCCGGCCGTGGACGCCGCCCTCGACCGGGCCGCCGCCGCACCCGACGCGGCCACCGCCTCCGAGGCGATCAACCAGGCCGACGGCGAGCTGTGGAAGGTGGCCGGCGTGCTGCCGCTCTACCAGCGCCCGCAGCTGTACGGCGCCCGCGCCGACCTCGCCAACATCGGCGCCCAGGGGCTGTCCGACATCGTCTGGGAGAACGTCGGCTTCGAGCGGTAGGCGACGGCTGCGCCCCGACGCCCTCAGCCGTGCAGGGTCTCCCGCCAGAAGTGGCAGGCGCTGCGACGGCCGGGCAGCTCGGCCCCCTCGGCGTCCACCATCGGCACCAGCGGCGGGAGTTCGGTCAGGCAGCGGTCCTGCACCCGGTCGCAGCGCGGGTTGAAGGCGCAGCCCTGCGGGATCTTCAGGAGGCTGGGCGGCAGGCCCCTGATGGCGTGGAGGTTCTGCCCCTTCTGGTCCAACCGGGGGATCGAGTCCAGCAGGCCCCGGGTGTACGGGTGGGCGGGGCGCGCGTACAGGTCGCGCACCGGGGCCGTCTCGACGATCCGGCCCGCGTACATCACCGCGATCGTGTCCGCGACGTCGGCGACCACGCCGAGGTCGTGGGTGATCAGGATCAGCCCCATGTGGAACTCGTGCTGCAACTCGGCCAGCAGGTCCATCACCTGGGCCTGGACGGTGACGTCCAGCGCGGTGGTGGGCTCGTCCGCGATGATCAGGTCCGGCTCCATGGAGAGCGCCATGGCGATCATGATGCGCTGGCGCATGCCGCCGGAGAACTGGTGCGGGTAGTCGCCGACGCGCTGCCTGGCCGCCGGGATGCGCACCCGGTCCATCAGCTCGATGGCCCGCTCCCTGGCCTCCTTGCGGCTGGCGCCGCGGTGCACCTGGAACATCTCGCCGAGCTGGTAGCCCACGCTGAGCACCGGGTTGAGCGAGGACAGGGCGTCCTGGAAGATCATCGCGATCTTCTGGCCCCGGACGAACCGCCGGGCCCTGGAGCCCATGGCCAGCAGGTCCTCGCCGCGGTAGAGGATCCGCCCGCCGGTGATCCGCCCGGGCGGCGTGTCCAGGATGCCCATGATCGCCTGCGCGGTCACCGACTTGCCCGAACCGGACTCGCCCAGCACCGCCAGCGTCTCCCCGGCCGACACCGAGTAGCTCACCCCGTTGACGGCCCTGGCCACGCCGTCCCGGGTACGGAACTCGACGTGCAGGTCGTCGACCTCCAGCAGCGGGGTTCCGGGCACCAGGTTCTCCCGACCGCCGCCGATCACCTCCACCATGTCCATCCGAGCAGCCCTCCCCCAGCACAGCCACGAGCACCTGTACGCGCAGAGCAACTATCAACGACCCGACCCCACTTGCGGAATCGCGCGGCACGTCTCTTTTCCATCACGAGAAAGGGCGCACCCCCGGTGCGGGGGCGCGCCCTGGGTCCCGCGAGCCGCTAGCCGGGCTCGGTGCCGCCCTGCCCGACCTCGCGCTCCGCAGTACTCCGTCCGACCTCGCGCTCCGCAGCACTCCGTCCGACCTCGCGCTCCGCAGCGAAGTGACACGCCGACTCGTGCCGAGCCGCCCCGCTCAGCCAGGACGGCGAGGCGAGCAGCGGGATCTCGGCCGCGCAGCGGTCCTCCGCCTTCCAGCAGCGGGTGCGGAAGCGGCAGCCGGACGGCGGGTTGGCCGGCGAGGGCACGTCCCCGGTGAGCACGATCCGGTCCCGCGACTCCCGGGCCGTCGGGTCCGGCACGGGGACGGCGGAGAGCAGCGCCTGGGTGTACGGGTGGGTGGCGTGGTCGTAGATCTCGGCGTCGCTGCCGATCTCGACCATCTTGCCGAGGTACATCACGCCGACGCGGTCGGAGATGTGCCGGACGATGGAGAGGTCGTGCGCGATGAACATGTACGAGAGGTTGAACTCCCCCTGCAGCTTGTCCAGCAGGTTGATCACCTGCGCCTGCACCGACACGTCCAGCGCGGAGACCGGCTCGTCGCAGATGATGATCTCCGGCCTGAGCGCCAATCCCCTTGCGATGCCGATGCGTTGGCGCTGCCCGCCGGAGAACTGGTGCGGATAGCGGTTGATGTACTCGGGGTTGAGCCCGACCACGTCCAGAAGGTCCTGGACGGCCTTGCGGCGGTCCCCCTTGGGCGCCACCTCGGGGTGGATCTCGAAGGGCTCCCCGATGATGTCGCCGACCGTCATGCGCGGGTTCAGCGAGGTGTACGGGTCCTGGAACACCATCTGGATGTTGCGGCGGACGGCCTTCAGCGCCGACCCGGACAGCCTGGAGATCTCCTCGCCCTTGTAGCGGACCGATCCCCCGGTGGCCGGCTCCAGGTTCATCAGCACCTTGGCCAGCGTGGACTTCCCGCAGCCGGACTCGCCGACGACGCCCAGCGTCTCGCCCTGCCTCAGGTCGAAGGAGACCCCGTCGACGGCCTTCACGGCGCCGACCTGCTTCCTGAACAGCACGCCCCTGGTCAGCGGGAAGTGCTTGACCAGGTCCCGGACTTCGAGGATCGGCTCGCCGCGCGGCACCTCCTGGGCGAAGGCGACCTCCTCCGGCACCGCGGCGCCCAGTGCGCTGGACCCGTTACCGGCCATGGAGGGTCTCCTTCCAGAAGAAGCAGGCGCTGCCCCGCCCGGCCAGCGGGGCGCCGTCGTCCTCGGCGACCGGGTACAGCTCCGGCACCTCGGCCCGGCAGCGGTCCTGCGCCCGCGGGCAGCGCGGGTTGAAGGCGCAGCCCTGGGGGATCCGCAGCAGGTTGGGCGGCAGGCCCTTGATGGCGTAGAGCTCCTGGCCCTTCTGGTCCAGCCGCGGGATGGAGTCCAGCAGGCCGCGGGTGTACGGGTGGGCGGGGCGCGCGTACAGGTCGTGCACCGGGGCGGTCTCGACGATCCGGCCGGCGTACATCACGGCGATCTTGTCGGCGACGTCGGCGACCACGCCGAGGTCGTGGGTGATCAGGATCAGGCCCATGTTGTACTCGGCCTGGAGCTCCGCGAGCAGGTCCATCACCTGCGCCTGGACGGTGACGTCCAGTGCGGTGGTGGGCTCGTCCGCGATGATCAGGTCCGGTTCCAGGGCCAGCGCCATGGCGATCATGATGCGCTGGCGCATGCCGCCGGAGAACTGGTGCGGGTAGTCGTTCACCCGCTGCTTGGCCGCCGGGATCCGCACCCGGTCCATCAGTTCGACGGCCCTGTCCTTGGCCTCCTTGCGGGACGCCCCCCGGTGGGCGCGGAACATCTCGCCGAGCTGGAAGCCCACGCTGAGCACCGGATTGAGCGAGGACAGCGCGTCCTGGAAGATCATCGCGATCTTCTGGCCGCGGATCCTGCGCCGCTCCTCGTTGCCCATCTTCAGCATGTCCCGGCCGCGGAAGCGGATCTCCCCGCGCGGGATCCGGGCCGGCGGCATGTCCAGGATGCCCATGATCGCCTGCGCGGTCACCGACTTGCCCGAACCGGACTCGCCGAGCACCGCGAGCGTCTCCCCCGCCCGGACGCTGTAGTCGACCCCGTTGACCGCCTTGGCCACGCCGTCCCGGGTGACGAACTCGACGTGCAGGTCGCGGACGTCGAGCAGCGGCCCCTCGTACGAGGCGGCCCGCTCGGACCTGCCGGCGTCCACAGCTGTACTCACGTTGCGCTCCCCTCGCTCAGCGAAGCTTCGGGTCGAGGGCGTCGCGCACCGCGTCGCCCAGCATGATGAAGGCCAGCACGGTGACGGAGAGCGCCACGGCCGGGAAGAACAGCACGTACGGCGCCGTCCGGATCACCTTCTGGGCGGAGGAGATGTCGATGCCCCAGGAGATGGTCGGGTCCTGCAGTCCGATGCCGAGGAAGCTCAGCGTCGCCTCGGTGGCGATGTAGCCGCCGAGCGCGATGGTGGCGACGACGATCACGGGGGCGATCGCGTTCGGCAGGATGTGCCGGAACATCAGCCGCCCCGTCCCGGCGCCGAGCGCCCGGCCGGCCACCACGTAGTCGGACTGTTTGACGGTCAGCACGGCGCCGCGCATGACGCGGGCGATCTGGGTCCAACCGAGGAAGGCCAGCGCGATGACCACGCTCCACACCGTGCGGGTGGTGAAGGCGTTCAGCAGCACCAGGGCGCCGAGCAGCAGCGGAAGGCCGAAGAAGATGTCGGTGATCCGGGAGATCACCGCGTCGACGGCGCCGCCGAAGTAGCCGGCGACCATGCCGGCCAGCCCGCCGAGCACGGTGACCGACAGGGTCACGCAGATTCCGACGGTGATCGAGGCGCGGGCGCCGTACACCACCCGGGCGTAGATCGACCGGCCCTGCCCGTCGTAGCCGAACCAGCCGGCGCCGAAGAAGTCCGTCCAGTTCGGCCGCCTGAGGTAGTCGTGGATCAGGTCGGCCTTGCGCGGGTCGGCGTCGGTGAACGCCCAGGGGAAGATCGCCATGACGACCAGCAGCAGGATCAGCACGGCGGAGATCAGGAAGATCGGCCGCCGGCGCAGGTCCCGCCAGGCGTCGCCCCAGAGGCTGCGGGCCTCCTCCCGCTTGGCCGGGTCGGGCTCGACCAGGGTCTCCTGCTCGACCGCCATTCCCTGCTCCCCGGCGTAGTCGAGGCGCGAGACCCCGGGCTTGGGGCGCGGCTCGTACGAGTTCTCGTCGTGGACGTCAGGCATAGCGGATCCTCGGGTCCAGGACCGCGTAGAGCAGGTCGACGAGCAGGCTGGCGACCAGGTAGACGATCACCAGGACGGTCACGATGCCGACCACGGTGGGGCCTTCCTTCTGGTTGATCGCCCGGTACAGGACGTTGCCGACGCCCTGCACGTTGAAGATGCCCTCGGTGACGATGGCCCCGCCCATCAGGGCGCCGAGGTCGGTGCCGAGGAAGGTGACCACCGGGATCAGCGAGTTGCGCAGCAGGTGGCGGGAGATGACGGTCCGCCGGGGCAGCCCCTTGGCGACCGCCGTGCGGATGTAGTCGGCCCGCAGGTTCTCGCCGATGGACGTCCGGGTGAGCCGGGCGACGTACGCGAGCGAGAGCGAGCCCAGCACGATCGCGGGCAGGATCAGCTGGGAGAGGTCGGTGGAGTCCTGCACCGTCGGGGTGACCCAGCCGAGGTTGGTGGCGAAGATCGTCTGCGCGATGTAGGCCAGCACGAAGACCGGGATCGAGATCACCACCAGGGTGAGGATCAGCACCAGGGTGTCCTGGATGCTGCCGCGCCGGAGGCCGGAGGCCATGCCCAGGGCGAGGCCGAGGACCACTTCGAAGACGAAGGCCATCAGCGCGAGCCGGATGGTGACCGGGAAGGCGGTCGCCATGATCTCGGAGACGGGGCGGCCGGTGAAGCTCGTCCCGAAGTCCCCCTGGAAGAGGTTCCCCATGTAGTGCAGGTACTGCTTCCAGACCGGCTGGTCCAGGAAGTACTTGTGCTTGATGCTGGCCACGATGGCCGGGTCGGCGGCCTTCTCGCCGAACAGCGCCGACACCGGGTCGCCCGGCAGCGTGTAGACCATCAGGAAGATCAGCAGCGTGGTGCCGAAGAACACCGGGATCATCTGCAGCACCCGCCGCAACACGTAACTGCCCATCCGAGCCTCCTTCCTAGACGTGCCCTGGGTGCACGGCCGGCCGGGGACGGTCGGCCGGGAGGGCCGGGCCCCGCCCTCCGTGCGGGAAGGGCGGGGCCGGCGCGAGGGGTCGGGGGATCAGCCCTTGACCTCGACCTGGGTCCAGGCCGGGTTGCCGAAGGAGTCGAACTTCACGTTCTGCACCTTGGTCGAGTAACCCGAGTTGGTGCGGTAGTACCAGAGCGGGATCGCCGGCATCCCGCTCGGCAGCACCGCCTCGGCCTGCTGGTAGCCGGTCACCGTGTCGGCGACGCTGGCGGCCTCGTCGGCCTTGGTGGCCGCCTGGTCGAACTGCGGGTTGCTGTAGCCGAAGTCGTTGGACGCGGCGCCGGTGCGGTACACGTCGGACAGGAAGTTGGCGTTCAGCGGGTAGTCCTGCACCCAGCCGGTGCGGAAGGCGCCGTTGAGCTGGTGGGAGGTGATCGCGGCGCGGGCGGTCTTGAAGTCGGGCTTCGGGTCGCCGAGGCACTCGACGCCGGTGCTCTGCCGGATCGAGTTGCAGACCGCGTCGACCCACTCCTTGTGGCCGCCGTCGGAGTTGTAGGTGATCAGCAGCTTGTTGCCGGGGACTCCGCCGCCGTCGCTGATCAGCTGCTTGGCCTTGGCGGGGTCGAACTTGCAGAAGTCGCCGCAGGCGCCGTCCTTGTAGCCCTCGACGCCCTCGGCCACCCAGGCGGTGGCCGGCTTGCGGGAGTTCTGCAGCACCGTCTTGGTGATGGTGTCGCGGTCGATCGCCATCGACAGGCCCTGGCGCACCTTGGCCTTGTCGGGCGCGGCCCAGTCGGCTTGGTAGAGGGTGAAGCCGATGTTCTGGATGGCACCCTGCGGGGCGTCGATCGCCCGGTCGCCGAGGTCGCTCTTGTACGTCGCCAGCGCGGACGGCGGCACCTGGTCCATCACGTCCAGGTTGCTGGACTGCAGGTCGGCGTAGGCGGCCTCGGACGTGGTGTACATCTTGAAGACGATGCCGCCGTTCTTCGGCTTGTCGACGCCCTGGTAGTCCGGGAAGGCCTTGGTGACGACCTCGGTGTTGTGGTTCCAGCTGACGAACTGGTAGGGGCCGTTGCCCACCGGCTTCTGCCCGTACCCGGTCGGGTCGTTGAAGAAGGCGTCCGGCAGCGGGGAGAAGGCGATGTAGCCGAGCTTGTACTCGAAGTACGAGACCTTGTTGCTGAGCTTGACGGTGAAGTGCAGGTCGTCGACCACGGTCAGGCCGGACATCTTGGTCGCGGTCGGCTGGCCGCCGGCGGGGTGGACGTCCTGGTAGCCCTCGATGTCGGAGAACCAGGAGCTGTTGATCTGGTTGTTGCTGGTGGTCGCGCTCCAGTTCCAGGAGTCCACGAAGTTCTTGGCGTGCACCGGCGTGCCGTCGTGGAACTTCCAGCCGTCCTTCAGCGTGACGTCGAAGGTCTGGGAGTCACTGGTGTCGATCTTGTCGGCGACCTGCATCCGGATCTTGGCGGTGGCGGGGTCGTAGTCGACCAGCCCCTTGAAGAGGTTCTGGATGATGCGACCACCGCCGACCTCGTTCGCGTTGGCGGGCTGCAGCGGGTTCTGCGGCTCACTGCTCTGGTAGCTGAAGCTCTTGCTGCTGTCCGGCGAGCTGTTGCTGCTTGCGCCGCCGCCGCTGCACCCGGTGGCCACCAGGGCCACGGATGTCGCAGCGGCGAGGACCCAGCGAGCACGGGCGGCTACGGGCATGGTGGTCCCTCCTCGTGGTGTGTGTCGCATCACACCCCATGAGAAGCGCGCCCGGCTGACGGCGCGAGTCAGGTGCACCCGGACGGGTGCACCGACCGCCCCGTGAGTTGACGGAACGACGGAAGGGCCCGCGGCACGAAGCCACGGGCCCTTCCGGGGATGCCACGGGGAGTCAGGCGGCGGCCGGCTCCCGGACCTCGGCGAAGTGACAGGCCGACTCGTGCGCGGCCGGACCCTTCAGCACCGAGGGCACCGCGAGCAGCGGGATCTCCTCGGCGCAGCGGTCCTCCGCCTTCCAGCAGCGGGTGCGGAAGCGGCAGCCGGACGGCGGGTTGGCCGGCGAGGGGATGTCACCGGTCAGGATGATCCGGTCGCGGTTCTCGCGCGCCGTCGGGTCCGGCACCGGCACCGCGGAGAGCAGCGCCTGGGTGTACGGGTGGGTGGCGTTGTCGTAGATCTGCTCGTCGGTGCCGATCTCGACCATCTTGCCGAGGTACATCACGCCGACGCGGTCGGAGATGTGCCGGACGATGGAGAGGTCGTGCGCGATGAACATGTACGACAGGCCGAAGTCGCCCTGCAGCTTCTCCAGCAGGTTGATCACCTGCGCCTGGACGGACACGTCCAGGGCGGAGACCGGCTCGTCGCAGATCATGATCTCGGGCTTGAGCGCGAGACCGCGGGCGATGCCGATGCGCTGGCGCTGACCGCCGGAGAACTGGTGCGGGTACCGGTTGATGTACTCCGGGTTCAGACCCACGACGTCCAGCAGGTCCTGGACGGCCTTGCGGCGGTCGCCCTTCGGCGCCACCTCGGGGTGGATCTCGAACGGCTCCCCGATGATGTCGCCGACCGTCATGCGCGGGTTCAGCGAGGTGTACGGGTCCTGGAACACCATCTGGATGTTGCGGCGGACGGCCTTGAGGGCCTGGCCGGACAGCTTGGAGATGTCCTCGCCCTTGAACAGCACCTGGCCGGAGGTGGCCCGCTCCAGGTTCATCAGCACCTTGGCCAGCGTGGACTTGCCACAGCCGGACTCGCCGACGATGCCGAGCGTCTCGCCCTTCGCCAGCTCGAAGGAGATGCCGTCGACCGCCTTGACCGCGCCGACCTGCTTCTTGAAGAGGATGCCCTGGCTCAGCGGGTAGTGCTTGACCAGGTCCTTGACCTCCAGGATGGGCTCAGCCATGGAGGGTCTCCTTCCAGAGGTGGCACGCGCTGCGGCGGCCGGTGAGCTCCTTGCCGTCCTTGTCGGTCACCTGGTGCAGCGCCGGGATCTCCGTGCGGCACAGGTCGGTGGCGACGTCACAGCGGGGGTTGAACGCGCAGCCGGCCGGGACCTTCAGCAGGTTCGGGGGCAGGCCCTGGATCGCGTAGAGCTCCTGACCCTTCTGGTCCAGGCGCGGGATCGAGCGGAGCAGGCCCTTGGTGTACGGGTGCGCCGGGTTGGCGTACAGGTCGTGCACCGGGGCGGTCTCGACGATCCGGCCGGCGTACATCACGGCGATCTTGTCCGCGACGTCGGCGACGACGCCGAGGTCGTGGGTGATCAGGATCAGGCCCATGTTGTACTCGGCCTGGAGCTCCGCGAGCAGGTCCATCACCTGGGCCTGGACGGTGACGTCCAGGGCGGTGGTGGGCTCGTCCGCGATGATCAGGTCGGGCTGCATCGAGAGCGCCATGGCGATCATGATGCGCTGGCGCATGCCGCCGGAGAACTGGTGCGGGTAGTCGCCGACGCGCTGCCTGGCGGCCGGGATGCGCACCCGGTCCATCAGCTCGATGGCCTTCTCCTTGGCGTCCTTCTTGGAGGCGCCCTGGTGCACCCGGAACATCTCGCCGAGCTGGTAGCCCACGCTGAGCACGGGGTTGAGCGAGGACAGCGCGTCCTGGAAGATCATCGCGATCTTCTGGCCGCGGATCCTGCGCCGCTCCTCGTTGCCCATCGTGAGCATGTCCTGGCCGCGGTACAGGATCTCGCCCTGCGTCACCTTGCCGGGCGGCATGTCCAGGATGCCCATGATGGTCTGGGCGGTCACGGACTTGCCGGAGCCGGACTCTCCGAGCACGGCGAGCGTCTCGCCGGCCGCGACGGAGTAGTTGACGCCGTTCACGGCCTTCGCGATGCCGTCCCGGGTGTGGAACTCCACGTGGAGGTTCTTGACCTCCAGCAGCGGGGTGCCAA
Organism: Kitasatospora sp. NPDC098663; assembly: GCF_044760075.1. Classification (NCBI taxonomy): domain Bacteria; kingdom Bacillati; phylum Actinomycetota; class Actinomycetes; order Kitasatosporales; family Streptomycetaceae; genus Kitasatospora; species Kitasatospora sp. NPDC098663. The sequence continues at coordinate 151,874 of NZ_JBIWAP010000023.1, forward strand.
CTTCGAGTCGGTCGCTCTTCTGGTTGTTGTTCTCGATCACGGTGGTCATCGGGTCGTCACCTCTTCTCTCAGCGGAGCTTCGGGTCGAGGGCGTCGCGCACCGCGTCGCCGAGCATGATGAAGGCCAGAACCGTGAGGCTCAGCATTCCGGCGGGGAAGAACAGGGCGAACGGGGCGGTCCGGATCACCTTCTGGGCGGTGTTGATGTCGATGCCCCAGGAGATGGTCGGGTCCTGCAGACCGATGCCGAGGAAGCTCAGCGTCGCCTCGGTGGCGATGTAGCCGCCGAGCGCGATGGTGGCGACGACGATCACCGGGGCGACCGCGTTCGGCAGGATGTGCTTCCACAGGATCCGACTGGTGCCGGCGCCGAGCGCCTTGGCGGCCGTCACGAAGTCGGCCTGCTTGACCGTGATGACCGAACCGCGCATGACACGGGTCATCTGGGTCCAGCCCAGGGAGACCAGCGCGAAGACCACGCTCCAGATGGTGCGCGAGGTGAAGGCGTTGAGGATGACCAGGGCGCCGAGCAGCAGCGGGATGCCGAAGAAGATGTCGGTGACCCGGGAGATGATCGTGTCGACCCAGCCACCGAAGTAGCCGGCCAGCATGCCGGTGATGCCACCGAGGATGGTCACACCCGCCGTGACGCAGATGCCGACGACGACCGAGGCGCGGGCGCCGTAGATCACCCGGGCGTAGATACTGCGGCCCTGGAGGTCGTAGCCGAACCAGTCCGCCTGGAAGAAGTGGCTGTAGTTCGGCTTGGTCAGGTAGTGCAGACGCAGGTCGCCAGCGCGCGGGTCCGCCGAGGTGAACAGCCCGGGGGCGATCGCGATGACGATCAGCAGCAGGATCAGCAGCGCGGAGATCACGAAGATCGGCTTGCGGCGCAGGTCGTGCCAGGCGTCGGAGCCGAGGCTGCGGGCCTTCTCGGGCTTGGCCGCCGGGGTGTCGGCGCCACGCTGGGCCGGGATCTCCTCGGCCGTCTTCTTCTCGGTCAGGTCAGGCATAACGGATCCTCGGGTCCAGGACCGCGTAAAGCAGGTCGACGATCAGGCCGGCGGCCAGGTATACGAGCACCAGGAAGGCCACGAAGCCGGCGACCGTCGGGCCCTCCTTGTGGTTGATCGCCGCGTAGAGCGCGTTGCCGATGCCCTTGACGTTGAAGATGCCCTCGGTCACGATCGCGCCACCCATCAGGGCGCCCAGGTCGGTGCCGAGGAAGGTGACCACCGGGATCATCGAGTTGCGGAGCAGGTGGGTGCCGATCACCTTGCGCCGGGGCAGGCCCTTGGCCACCGCGGTGCGGACGTAGTCGGCCTTGATGTTCTCGGCTATGGAGGTACGGGTGAGACGCGCCACGTACGCCAGCGACAGCGAGCCGAGCACGAACGCCGGCAACACCAGCTGGGTGATGTCGTTGCTGTCCTGGACGGTCGGCGTGACCCACTTCAGGTTCTGCCCGAAGATCGTCTGGAAGATGAAGCCCAGCACCGGAACCGGGATCGAGATCAGCAGCAGGGTCAGGACCAGGGTGCTCTTGTCGAACGCCTTGCCGCGGCGCAGACCGGCGAAGAGGCCGATGGTGACGCCGAGCACGATCTCGATGGCGAACGCGAACAGCGCCAGCCGGGTGGTGACCGGCAGCGCATCGGTGATCACGTCGAGCACCGGCCGCTGGTCCAGGGTGGTTCCGAAGTCACCGGTGAGCAGCTTCCCCATGTAGTCGAGGTACTGCTGGACCAGCGGCTTGTCGAAGCCCATCTGGTGCCTCAGAGCGGCGAGCTGGGCCGGGTCCGGCGCCTTGTCGCCCCACATCGCGGCCACCGGGTCACCCGGCAGCGCGTGCACCATGAAAAAGATGAGCGCGGTCGTTCCGAGGAAGACCGGGATCATCTGGAGCAGTCGCCTTGCGACAAAGCGCCCCATCGTGCCTCCATGTATGACTCTGCCGGGCCCGTCATCCCGGCCAGAGATAAGTCGGCGTGCCAACGGCCGGTGCCAGTCCTCGCCCTTGTGGGGATGGGACGGGCACCGGCCGTTGTCACCGGGTCAGGCGGTGCCGACCGATTACTTCTTCTTGACCTCGACGTCGGTGTAGACCGGGTTGCCGAAGGAGTCGAACTTCACGTTCTGGACGTTGTTGGACCAGCCGGAGCTGGTCTTGTAGTACCAGAGCGGGATGGCCGGCATGTCCTTGGCCAGGACGGCCTCGGCCTGCTGGTAGAGCTCGGTGGTCTTCTCCACCGTGGTGGCCGCGTCGGCCTCCTTCGAGAGCTTGTCGAACTCCGGGCTGGAGTAGCCGGCGTCGTTCGCCGCCGCACCGGTGCCGTAGACGTCGCGCAGGAAGTTGGCGTTCAGCGGGTAGTCCTGCACCCAGCCGGTACGCATCATGCTCGACACCTGACGCTTGGTCACCAGGTCGCGCGAGGTCTTGAAGTCCGGCTTCGGGTCACCGAGGCACTCGACGCCGGTGGCCTGGCGGATCGAGTTGCAGACCGCGTCGACCCACTCCTTGTGACCGCCATCGGAGTTGTACAGGATGGTGATCTTGTTACCGGGGACACCGTTGCCCTCGGCGATCAGCTGCTTGGCCTTCGCCGGGTCGTACTTGCAGGCGTCGCCGCAGCTGCCGGCCTTGAAGCCCATGACGCCGGGCGCCACGAACGCGTCGGCGGGCTGACGCGTGCCGTTCAGCACGGTCTTGGTGATGGTGTCACGGTCGATGGCCATCGACAGGCCCTGGCGGACCTTGGCCTTCTCCGGAGCGCTCCAGTCGGCGTTGTACAGCGCGAAGGAGATGTTCTGGATGGCGCCCTGCGGCTGGTCGACCGCGCGCTTGCCCAGGTCGTCCTTGTACTTGGGCAGGTCGGTCGAGTCGACCTGGTCCAGGACGTCGAGGGTGTCCGACATCAGGTCCTTGTACGCGGCCTCACCGGCGGTGTAGTTCCGGAAGACGATGCCGCCGTTCTTGGCCTTGTTCGTGCCCGCGTACTTGTCGAAGGCGGCCAGGGTGATGGCCTTGTTGTGCTCCCACGACACGAACTTGTACGGGCCGTTGCCGACCGGCTTCTGGCCGTAGCCCGCCGGGTCGGAGAAGAACCCGGTCGGCAGCGGGTAGAAGGCCGAGTAGCCGAGCTTGTACGTGAAGTACGAGACCGGGCTGGTCAGCTCGATGGTGAAGTGCGTGTCGTCGACGACCTTCAGACCGGACATGGTGTCGGCGGTCGGGTCACCCTTCTCGGGGTGAACGGCCTCGTAGCCGACGATGTCGGAGAACCAGTCCGAGTTGATCTGGTTGTTCTTGGTGTTCGCCGACCAGTTCCAGGAGTCCACGAAGGACTTGGCCGTCACCGGGGTGCCGTCGTGGAAGGTCCAACCGGACTTCAGCGTGACGGTGTAGTTCTTGGCGTCAGTGGTATCGATCTTGTCGGCCACCTGGTTACGCAGGGCGCCGGTGGCGGGGTCGTAGTCGACGAGGCCCTGGAAGAGCTGCTTGACGATGCGGCCGCCCTGGTTCTCCATGGCGTTGGCCGGCTGCAGCGGACGCTGCGGCTCGCCGCTCTGGTAGCTGAACACGCCCTGGGCGTTGACCGCAGCGCCATCGGAGCTGCTCCCACCGGTGGAACCGCCACTGCTACAAGCAGTCGCGGCGAGGGCGACCGCAACAGCTGCGACAACCCACTTGGCCTGGCTCCCACCACGCATCGGTGTGCCTCCTGAATTCGACGTTGCAACGAGGAGGGCACTGCGGACGGGTGTTACCTGGCCCGCTGTGCCGTCCGCGCTCGTGGTTTCGGCGCGCACCCCTGCGCGTCACCCTTGACCCGAGCCTGACTGCACCCACTATCCGTCACGCACGGACACGAAAGTGACCAGTGACGATCTCAATTAGGTCACATGAACAGTCGGTAAGTTTCGAAAACCGGACATAAGAGACATAGCCAGACAGGCACCAAACGGACAGTCGTCATGAATGACGAACTGTCACGTTCGCTCAGCGGACACCTGGGAGTGATGAGCGCTATTCCGTTAATACGCTCGTCGACAACTTGGAGTAGTTGAAAAAGTTCGCCCCCCTCTCCATCGGAAAGGGGGGCGAAGCATTCCGGCCAAAGGCCGGTCAAGCCGTCCGGATCACGCCTTCTTGGCGCGCGAGGCGGTGCGGCCGCGGTCCTTCGCGTCGAGGACGACCTTACGGATGCGAACCGTCTCCGGGGTCACCTCGATGCACTCGTCCTCGCGGCAGAACTCCAGCGACTGCTCCAGCGAGAGCTTGCGCGGCGGGACGATCGACTCGGCCACGTCTGCGTTCGAGGAACGCATGTTGGTGAGCTTCTTCTCCTTGGTGATGTTGACGTCCATGTCGTCGGCGCGCGAGTTCTCGCCGACGATCATGCCCTCGTACACCTCGGTGCCCGGCTCGCAGAAGAGCACGCCGCGCTCCTGGAGGTTGGTCATCGCGAAGGCGGTGACCACGCCGGACCGGTCGGCGACCAGCGAACCGTTGTTGCGGGTCGTCAGGGTGCCGAACCACGGCTCGTGGCCCTCGTGGATCGAGTGCGCGATGCCGGTGCCGCGGGTGCTGGTGAGGAACTCGGTCCGGAAGCCGATCAGACCGCGGGACGGGACGACGAACTCCATCCGGACCCAGCCCGAGCCGTGGTTGGACATGTTGTCCATCCGGCCCTTGCGGACGCCCATGAGCTGCGTGACCGCGCCCATGTGCTCCTCCGGCACGTCCACCGTGAGGCGCTCGACCGGCTCGTGGGTCTTGCCGTTGACCTCCTTGGTGACGACCTGCGGCTTGCCGACGGTCAGCTCGAAGCCCTCGCGGCGCATGGTCTCGATCAGGATGGCCAGCGCCAGCTCACCGCGGCCCTGCACCTCCCAGGCGTCCGGGCGCTCGGTCTCCAGCACGCGCAGCGAGACGTTACCGATCAGCTCGCGGTCCAGGCGGTCCTTCACCTGGCGGGCGGTGACCTTGCGGTCCACCTTGCCGCTGGACTTCGCGTCCGCGCCCTTGCCGCTGCCGCCACGGCCGACCAGCGGCGAGGTGTTGGTGCCGATGGTCATCGAGATGGCCGGCTCGTCCACCGTGATCAGCGGCAGCGCGATCGGGTTCTCCGGGTCGGCAAGGGTCTCGCCGATCATGATCTCGGAGATGCCGGCGACGGCGCAGATGTCACCCGGGCCCGCCACCTCGGCCGGCTTGCGGGTGAGCGCCTCGGTCATCAGCAGCTCGGAGATGCGGACGCTGGAGATGGTGCCGTCGCGCTTGATCCAGGCCACGGTCTGGCCCTTGCGCAGCTCGCCCTGCTCGACGCGCAGCAGCGCGATGCGGCCGAGGAAGTTGTCGGCGTCGAGGTTGGTGACGTGGGCCTGGAGCGGCGCGTCGGCCTCGTACGTCGGGGCCGGGACGTGCTCCAGCAGGGTGGAGAAGAACGGCTCCAGGCTGGTGCTGTCGGCCGGGACGGTGCCGTTCTCCGGCTTGGTCAGCGAGGCGACGCCGTCACGGGCACAGGCGTAGACGATCGGGAACTCGATCTGGTCCTCGTCCGCGTCCAGGTCCAGGAACAGGTCGTAGGTCTCGTTGATGACCTCGTCGATCCGGGAGTCCGGGCGGTCCGTCTTGTTGATGCAGAGGATGACGGGCAGCCGGGCGGTGAGCGCCTTGCGGAGCACGAAGCGCGTCTGCGGCAGCGGACCCTCGGAGGCGTCGACCAGCAGGACGACCGCGTCCACCATCGACAGACCGCGCTCGACCTCGCCACCGAAGTCGGCGTGGCCCGGGGTGTCGATGATGTTGATGGTGATGGGCGCGCCACCATCCTTCGGGTGGTACTTGACGGCGGTGTTCTTCGCGAGAATGGTGATGCCCTTCTCGCGCTCCAGGTCGTTGGAGTCCATCATCCGGTCGTCCAGGTGCTGGTGGGCGGCGAAGGCGCCGGCCTGCTTCAGCATGGCGTCGACCAGAGTGGTCTTGCCGTGGTCGACGTGGGCGACGATAGCGACGTTGCGGATGTCGTTGCGCGTGGGCATGCCTAGCGGATTCTCCTGGAATCGTGGGTTACGGCGCCCGGCCGCGAGACGCCGACCAGCGATCCCTCTGGATCGCCGCCGCCCGTTCCGCCTGCTACTACCGGTCCACCCGCCGTGGCAACGGACATGCCTCGGCTTCCTCCTATCGTACGGGGAAGCGCCCAGGTGAGCAGAAACGGGCAGGTCGGGCGGGATCAAGATCACAGCCAGGCCACCCGTTCGTCACCCGGTGTTCGCTTCCCGACCGGTTCCGGCGGGCCCGGGGAACGGGCTCACACGCTCCAGCCCACGTCCTGGAAGCGCGGCCAGCCGTACCCCCAGACCCCGGCGCCCGCGACGCCCGCCCGGACGCCGACCAGCTCGGGCCGCTGGTAGAGCGGCACCGAGTGGCCGAGCTGCCAGATCCGCACGTCCGCCTCCTGGAGCAGGCCGAGCCGGGCGGCCGGGTCGAGCTCGGCGGTGGCGCGGTCGAAGAGCCGGTCGATCTCCTCGGTTCCGCTGCGGGCGTAGTTGCTGCCGGCGTCGAGGGTGCCGTCGGCGTCGGGCCGGGGCTTGGCGTAGACGGGCCGCTGCTCGCTCGCCGGGCTGGTGCCGGCGGGCCAGGAGAACAGGGCGAGGTCGTACTCCCCGGCGGCCAGCTGCTCCTGGACGAAGGCGTCGGCGGACGCGGTCACGGCCTTCACCTCGACCCCGGACTCGCCGAGGTCGGCGGTGAGCGCGTCGGCGGTGCGCTTGGCGGTCGCGGAACCGGCCGGGACGAGCAGGGTGAGGGTGAGCTCCTTGTCGTCCTTGGTGCGGGTGCCGCCGGTGTCGGGCCGCTTCCAGCCCGCCTCGTCGAACAGCCGGGCGGCGTCGGCCGGGCCGGCGGCCGCACTGTTGTCGCGGTAGCCGTCCTGGTCGCCGGCGAGCAGGTGGCTGCCCAGCGGGGCGCCGGGCAGGCCGAGCGGGGTGAGCGCGGCGTCGGCGATCCGCCGCCGGTCGACGGCGCGGGTCAGGGCGAGCCGCAGGGCCGGGTCGGCGAGCGGGCCGTGGGCGGAGTTGAGGGTGAGCTGGGTGAGCGAGGCGCCGACGGCCCGGTGCACGATGACGCCGTGCAGTCCCTCGGCCCGCCGCAGGGCCAACGCCGCGGCCTCGGGCGCGGCGGGCGGGGGCGCCGCCTCGGCGGTCGGCGTATCCGAGGTGCCCGGGGAGGAGGTCGGCGTGGCGGAGGCGGCCGGAGCGGGCGCGGGCACCGCCTGGTCCACCGCCGCGGTGAGCGGGGCGATGTCCAGCCGGTTCTGGTCGAGCGCGTCCATCCGGCCCTCCGGCGGCGCGGCGATGAACTCGATCCGGTCGGTCTTCGGCTGGTCCCCCCACCACCGCGGGTTGCGGGCGAGGACGACCTGCCCGCCCGCGGCGTCGTACCCGGAGACGGTGTACGGCCCGGCGCTCAGGTGCTCTCCGCCGGTCAGCGGCCGGTTGAACGCGGCCGGGGTGGCCGTCTCGGCCGCCGGGTAGAGCGGGCCGAACAGCGAGCGCCATTCGGCGTACGGGCGCCGGAAGGTCACCCGGACTTCGTGCGGGTCGGCGCCCTGGGCGATCGCGTCGATGGCGTCGTACCCGGCCGGGTGGCCGCCCTGGTAGGCCGGGTCGAGGCCGGAGAGGGCGGCCCGCTGGGCGGTCAGGTCGGCGGCCGTGATCGGGGTGCCGTCGCTCCAGACCGCGCGCGGGTTGAGCCGGTAGGTGACGACCTGCGGCTGCTGTCCGGGCGGGGTGGACTCGGCGCCGGCCAGGTAGTCCGGGTCGGGGACGAGCCGGCCGTGCCCGTCGGGCCGGAACAGCGAGGGGTAGAGGGCGTGCGCGAGCAGCGCCGAGTCGGCGGTCGCGTCGCCCTGGTAGACGTTGAGCGTGGCCGGGACGCCGTCCACGGCCCAGCGCAGCCTGCCGCCGCCCCGCACCGCGGTGCGGTCGGCGACCCGGACGTCCCCGGTGCCGGAGGTGCGGTCGGCCGAGGCCGGCGCGGGGTCGGGGGTACGGGCCGGATCCGGGCCGTCGGAGCAACCGCCGAGGCCGGCGGCGAGCAGCAGCGCGACGGCTGCGGAGGTGAGCTGGCGGACGCGCATGGCGGCCATGGAACGCCGTCCGGGCGCCCGGGCCCGGGCCGACACGGCGGACCGCCCGCCGACTGCACCCGGACGGCCGAACCGCGACCGTCCTGGGCCGGGCCTAGGAGATCGCTGAAGATCTTTCAGGTTCTGGCCCCACGTGCTTTCGCGTGGGGCCAGACTGTTGCGGGTGCAGGGAGACTGGGCTGGCGAGC